>CAIPLJ010000098.1 GCA_903865885.1 uncultured Actinomycetes bacterium
GAGATAAAGAGCGGAATCAAGGCAGGAGATGAAGTTGTCTTACGTACTACTACATCATCGTCATCAACCGGATTCCCTGCAGGCGGAATTCCGGGTGCCGGATTTGGCGGTGGCGGCGCAGTTGCTATTCCAGGTGGCAGCGGACGTGGTAGAAACGGATAATCCATCAGATGACAACTGTCGTTAAGGTTAATAATCTATCTAAGACGTATGGTGCAGGCGATACCGCTGTATACGCGTTGAAGAAGGTAAATATTGAGATAGAGCAAGGTGACTTCGTCGCAATCATGGGTGCATCAGGGTCGGGTAAATCCACTTTGATGAACATCCTTGGCTGCCTTGATGCACCCACCGAAGGCAACTATTGGATTCGAAATCTCGATGTCGCAGATCTTGATGAAGAACAGTTAGCTGTCGTTCGCTCACAACTTATCGGTTTCGTCTTTCAATCCTTCAACTTAATTCCACGCACCAGTGCTCTTCGCAATGTCGAACTTCCGATGGCCTATCAAGGGGTAAGTCGGGCAGAGCGTAGACGACGTGCAGCTGAAGCACTTACGGCTGTTGGCCTTGCAGATCGCATGGAGCATCAGCCGCACGAACTTTCGGGTGGACAGCAACAACGCGTTGCCATTGCGCGCGCACTCGTAACAGAACCCGCGATGGTTCTTGCGGATGAACCAACCGGTGCCCTGGACACTGCTTCTACTCATGAAATTCTTGAATTACTTCACGAACTCAATCGCAAAGGGACAACAGTGGTCGTGATTACTCACGAAGAAGAAGTTGCTCGTGCGGCACGACGTGTAATTCGCCTACGCGATGGTGAAATTATTGAGGACCGTACATGGGCAGCCTAGGGTTACGCGAAATATGGAGATTTGCCTGGAGAGGTATCTCATCAAATCGCATGCGATCATCACTCACGATTCTCGGCGTACTCATTGGTGTCTCATCAGTGATTATTTTGACAGCAGTAGGTAATGGTTCTGCCACAGCCGTTCGCCAACAAATTGAGAAGCTCGGCACCAACTCGATCACTGTTATGGGTAATGGTGGCGGAGGAGGCGGCGGATTTTCTCGAACTCGTAGCTCAACTGCTAAAGGTCTCACTATCGCTGATACAACAGCGTTGAACAATAAAGATAACGCTCCGCACATAAAACAGGCAGCCCCAATTCTCAATGCATCTGTGACATGTACCTATGGAAATATTTCTGCAACACCAGGAAGTGCAAAGGGAACCTGGACTTCATACTTTGAAGCATCAAATAGCCCTGTTGATAAGGGTGGATATTGGACAAACGATGACGTGACTCAAAAGCGCGGAGTCGCTGTCATTGGCACAACCCTTGCAAAGAATCTCTTTGATACTGATAGCCCGATAGACAAAATAATTCGCTGCGGAGGACAGAGCGTGACCGTAGTTGGCGTCATGAAGTCAAAGGGAACAACTGGTTTTCAAGATTCAGATGATGTCATCATCATGCCAATAACCTTCGTGCAACGCGCTATCGCTGGGTATGGAAATATCAGCCAGATCCAAGTGGAATCTATTGATGCGAAGTCAACACAACTTGCAATGGATGAAGTGACTGCAATCATGAATTCGCAACATAAAATCAAGAGCACTGCGACCGCGGATTATCGGGTTCTTAACCAATCTGACCTTCTGCAATCCTCGACAGATACAAGTAAGACGCTTACTGTCTTGCTTGCCGCAATTGCTGCAATCAGTTTGCTTGTTGGTGGAATTGGTATTACCAATATCATGCTTGTTTCAGTCACCGAGCGCACACGTGAAATTGGAATCCTCAAAGCGATCGGAGCACCAAAAGCTGCAATTCTTACTCAATTCCTCATTGAAGCGATGATGCTTTCGCTCCTGGGTGGAATCTCAGGAGTTTTGCTTGGTCTTGGAATCTCGCACTTCAGCATTTTAGGAGTTGTCCCAGTTGTCTCTCTTTCAAGCGTTCTGACTGCATTTATTGTCAGCGCACTTGTTGGACTTGTATTCGGGGGATGGCCAGCAAATCGCGCTGCATCTCTTCGCCCTATTGAAGCTCTGCGATACGAATAGGAAAAGGAAAAAATGGAAAACTCATTTGAAAACGAGTCACGCTACAAGGATGTTGATGAACACATCATCACTCTCGTTGAAGAAGCGAAAGCTCGACCACTTCCTAAGCACACCAAAGCACTTGCATTCATCGCACTCTTCTCAATAATTTTCTCAGGCGGTATTTGGCTTGGCTATAAGAAAGCCACAACTTCCACAAGTGGAACAGCAGGGCTCTCCCTCGCTAACTTAAGTGGTGGAGCAGCTGGATTCCCTGGCGGCGGCTTCGGCGGTGGTGGTGGATTTAATCGACGCAATGCTCAAGGCGGGGGGGCTGCTGCAGCTCCAGGGGCAGCCGATCTTGCACTTCCGAGCGCTGCGCCAACAACTGTTGTGACTTTGCCTAACGATGTTGCAGGTACGGTTATATCGGTAACAAGTAAGTCAATCGTTATCCAGACTCTTTCAGGCGATAAGCAAACTTTCCCAGTCACAACAACGACCAAAGTAAGAGTGAGCAGCACTGCAATCCTCACAGGCGTAAAAGCTGGCGATATTGTGACGGTAAAGCCTGAAACAGATAAGAGCGCTAAGACGATTACAGTGGTGAAGTAGCTCTAACGATCCAATAAATTCTGCGTTGGGTTATAGACAGTTCCATTACGGCGCTTTGCAATTGCGCTGAGGGCTTCAAGAACTACACGGTTTGCAAGAATTGCAGTGATATCTGCGCTATCAAATGCTGGCGCAACTTCGACAACATCGATACCGACCACTGGAAGTTCAAGACAGATTCGACGGACTGCTTCTAACAATTCGCGCGATGTCATTCCACCAGGCTCTGGTGTTCCGGTGCCGGGCGCCATTCCAGGATCGACAACATCGATATCGACGGATAAGAAGACTCCATCGCAACCATCGGTCAAGGTTGCAAATGATTCATCGAGAACGGCCTTCAATCCACGATGATGGATTTCAGTCATCTCGTAAGAGCGCATACCTTGATCGCGCATCCAATCGAGAGTGGCGTTATCTGGCCAATAGCCACGAAGACCCAACTGCAAGAAACGATCACCGCGGATGTAGCCATCATTAATCAAATTGCGCATCGGAGTTCCATGACCAACCAGAGCGCCCCATTGATCTTCGCCAGTATCGGCATGTGCATCAAAGTGCACCATCGAAACTTTTCCATGACCCAAGTGGTTAGCGATACCTGCAACGTCAGCGGAAGCAATCGAGTGATCGCCACCTAACACGACTGCAATTGCGCCAGCACGAGAAATTTTCTCTGTCGCCTCGCGCAAAACAGCAAGAGACTTAATCAAATCTCCACCAGGCATGAGTAAGTCACCTGCATCAAAGACCTTAAGATCTTTTAGGCCATCTGTGCGCAGTGCTAAATGTGGACGCTCGCCATCATGCGGCAAATAATCTCCACCACGAATTGCTTGAGGACCAAACTTTGCACCTGAACGGTGAGATGTTCCACTATCAATTGGCGCACCCACGATAATGACATCGGCGCCTTTGTAGGTTGCAGGATCATCGAGATCGCATGCAGGGATTCCTAAAAAGGTAAATGCCGGTCCATACATATTGCCGTGGTTAACCATGTCTTAAGGATAGGGGAGCGGCGTGTCGCTTTCTTTCACTCTCCGCCCCTGTCAGAATTTTTCTACTTCCCACTTCGGAGAGATTGGGTACAAATGAAATTTCGCACAGGATTTATCGGCTTTATGGGCCTTCTTGGATTGGTAACGGCTGCAATGTCGCTGTTATCACCGACAACCGCAGTGAATGAGGACAACCTGGGCGTTACTGCCCTTTCAAACTTGCGCGCATATGCAGGCGCAGGTCTTGTGATGGCACTCTTTGCGCTGTATTCACTTTCACGTAAGCATCTACAAGATATTGCGCTGACAATGCTCATCATTTCACTTACTGGTTGGGATATCGGACAGATCATCAGCTATGTAGCTGACGGTAAGCCGGATTCATTCACAACAGGATCAATCGTCGTTCAAGCGCTGCTCATCCCAGTTGCTTGGAAAGCTCTCAAGAGCAAGTAGGCCTGGGTATGAACATCACTAAAAAAGTATTGTTCTGGCCATTCGCACTCTATGTGGGCTTCATGGCGATATACCCAAAGTTTGTTTGGGAGCTCAATCCGTTCTCTGATTCAATGACAAGCGTAAGCAGCTTCTTAGGCTGGTGGGGTTTGGCAATAATCTGCATTCTCTCCTTCATTCTTCCTGAGAGTAAGAGAACCTTTCAAATACTGGCCATCGCCTTCTGGTTAGTCTGCATCTTCTTCTACTACACACACCTCATCGCCACATCAATGGAGCCAATGAACAATAACTTCTGGTCAGCTGTCTCTAGCTGGATGAATCCATTCCATGTTCAGAAAGATGTCACATGGCTGCAAGATGGAGCTGCAAACCTGCTGATCGAGATCATGCGCTTTGGAGGCGGATACCTACTCTTCAAGAAGGCATTTCTTGATAAGTAAAGACAGAAACATCAAGAATCATGCACTAATGGTTCACACTCAACTCAGTAAGGGAGTAGAAATTGTAGTTCAAGCGCCCTTCATTCCTTTGTCCTGGAAAGCTCTTAAAACTAAGTAGTTTGAGATGCACTTTAAACAGCTAACAAAAACCAATAGACAACGATAGGAAATCAAATGGATCAAAATCTAAATGCAGCAAGAGTTCACAATGCTGAACTCGGTTTTAACACATCTCGAATGACTTTCATCCTTGGCAATGCCAGTGCAATCGCAATTAATGCATTTGCTGACCTAAATAGCCAGTCACAGCTAGCTTTGGCTGCTTTTGTGGTCATCGGTAATATCGCCAGTTTTCTCTCATTTGATACAGAACTCAAATCATTCGAGGCAATCGCAAAGGATTCAAGTGGCGAGAATTCACATTACGTTACAGGGGGAACCAAGACCCCGTGGGGGGCATTCAGAGTCTTCTGCCTTCTCATCTGTCTTGTATTGGCAGTCACACAAGTGATGGCGATCTACGCCTAAATAAATCAGAAAGGTTTGGGAATTAAATGCAGAAGTTAATTGAAATATGGCAGTGGGAAGCACGTGATGATCTCAACGTCAGCGATTGGAAAGCTGATATGAGAGTATGGCGTGAAATGTTGCTAGGGCTCGGTGCAAAATCTGTCGAGCTCTACAGTGGTTCATATGGAAGAGACGATAAGAGTTGGATC
>CAIPLJ010000099.1 GCA_903865885.1 uncultured Actinomycetes bacterium
GATCTGTTCCTGCGTGTAGGGGAAGACTCAAACGACATAGAGGATCGAACCGCTGGAGACTATGGTTACCACTGGATACAGATCGAGTGAAAGATTCATACAGACTGGTCATAGAAAAAAGTTGAGTAAACCCCTTGACTCAGAGGTCAAGTTGTGTTATACTTATAGCTAGTGGGGAGAGCAGATCAGCTACCCTGCTACTTAGCGACCCACGTATCAGTGGGATTTGTTTTCAACCAAAGGAGAGAATCATGGAGTTACACAAGCCCGATCACCTCATCAGCCTTGCCTCATCAGCAGTCCTCGTGAGCGTGGATGTCAATGTATGGTCAGCGACGAAGCAAGACCGCATCATCAGCAATGAAGTTACTGCATCAAAGAATGCAGATAAGAGCGCGGGGCGCTACGTCAAGAACCTCTTGGCAGATCACCCACGCCACAAGGCGATCGTCAACTATCGTCAGACTATCTATAACTGGGTCAAGCGCAGGACTTATAGATGGAACAACTCGCAGGACTTACTGCCGTCTGTGGATATGCCTAAGTTCAAGCAAGAGTATCACGGTCATCAGGCGGCATTCAATACCTTGCTTGGCGACTTCATCCTTGCCTACGATAGCATTGTCTCGGACATGGCGTTCAAGCAAGGCGATATGTTCGACCGCAATGACTACCCCGCTAAAGAGCAACTGGTATCTAAGTTCGGTGTCCAACTTTTCGTGTCGGAAGTTCCCATGTCGGATTTCAGATGTGGCATAGCGTCAGACATCGCAGAGGATTTGTTTGCTACTTATAGTCAACAAGCACAGGAAATAGTATCTCACGTGATGGTGGAACAGCAATCAAGGTTCATCGAAGTTATGAAGTCGATCAGCCATTGCTGTGGCGTGGACGATATTGGCATTGATGACAACACAGGTGAGACCAAGACCAAGAAACGTAAAATCTACGATACGACCATATTGAAAGCCAAAGAGATGTGCGATACATTCAAGGGCTTCAATCTCAGCGGTGATCCCGAGCTGGAACAGGCAAGGGCATCATTGGAGAAAGCATTGAGTGGTGTTACGGCAGAGGACATTCGTGAGTCCGATGCGGTGCGTCACGCAGTGAAGGAGGACATTGACGACATCCTCGGTAAATTTAGTTCGTTCAAGTGTGTGTAAGTAATAATAAACCCGTCTAGTAACCATTCAGTAAAGAAAGTAATACATCATGGCTAAAGTTCAAACAGTCGAAACAGTTTCTATCAACGAACTGCGTAAAATCATTCCCCTAATAGCTTCAGAGATCACGCCTGTCATACAGTCCGAACCTGGTTGTGGCAAGACTTCCCTGTTAGCTATGATGGCAGAAGATAGTGGTGACAAGTGGCGCAGTCCTGCCGATGGTGTGAACATCGAAGGCGACAAGTACGACTACATCTACATCGACTGCCCCGTCAAAGATATGTCAGACATTGGCATGACTATCCCCAACCACGGCACTCAGACTCTTGAGTATTATGTGTCCTCGCTCTTCAACTTGAATAGTTCAAAGCCTAAGCGTATCTTAGCTGACGAGTTCATGAAGTCCCCTAAGCTCTTGCAGGTAATCTTCACTAGGTTGTTTCTTGAGCGAATGGTAGGTGACAAGCCACTGCCCAGTGGGTCACAAATCTTTGCAACATCGAACAATGCAGGCGATGGTGTGGGTGACTCCATGCTTGCTCACGCAGGCAATCGTGTTTGCATCATGCGCATGGCGAAGCCCAATGTGAACGAGTGGCTCGAGTGGGCAGGTCAGACAGTGACAGTTGGTGACAAGGTGCAGGCTCGTGTGTCACGTGTGATTCGTGCGGCAGTTGCCATGTTCCCTCGTTGCTTAGCGTCTTACACCACAGGCGATCAGAACGATAACCCATACATCTTCAAACCATCTATGAGTTCCTTATCGTTTGTGTCCCCTCGTTCGTTGGCGAAAGCCGATGTGATCGTGCGCAATCGTGATGCGATCGGTGAGAACGGCACGAAGGTAGCGTTGGCAGGCACAGTCGGTGCGTCATTCGCGGCTGACATGGCGGCATTCATATCAATGGAGAAATCATTGATCGATGTGAAGGACATCGTCAAGTCTCCCGAGAGCATTGAGATGCCGAGAGACATCAGTGCGCAGTTGATGATCATGTTTCAAGCAGTAGATGTATTGGAGACACAAGATCAGTTGACTAAGTTCATGATGTTCGTTGAGCGTATTCCCTCATCCGAGGTACAAGGCGTGTTCTTCACAATGATGATGCGCAATACGAAGTCCATCCGCTTGGCTCGCAACAATGCCAAGATCGCTGAGTGGGCGAAGAACAACCACGAGTTGTTCTAAAACTTTATCCCACGATACCGTGGGTTCTTATTTTCAGGAGATTGTATGACGTTCAGTATCGCTGAGATGTTTCTATTGGTGTGGGCGGTTGTAGCCACGTTGGGCTATGGCTATCTGCGTGGAGAGTTGCGCAAGCATCGTGAGGTGACTTGCGACTTGTTGGTCAAGATTGCCAAAGGCAGTATCAAGGTGATCGAGACCGATGAGTTCCTTGAGTTCAAGGAGGTGTGATGTTAACTAGATACGAGAAGTTCGAGAGAGTGTTGTTCCTGTTAGGAATAATTGTTTTATTGTTAGACCTTTTATATTGGAGACCATGATGAGCAAGCAAGAAACCCGAATCAAGCGTGGACACATCACGCTAATGAAGCATCCATCCACTGCCCTGTACTCAGGCGTAATGCTGATGGGTGTCTCTGCCGTTGAGGAAAATGTGCAAACTGCCTACACCGATGGTGTGAACAAGAAGTATGGTCGCAAGTTCTTGGAGAGTCTCGCAGGTGAACCCAATGTGCGTGGGCTTATCCTCCATGAGAATCTTCACGTAGCCTTGAAGCACGTGGTGTTTGGCTCTGCCATGTTCAAAGAGAATCATAAGCTAGCCAACATCGCGGCTGACTTTGTTGTGAACGACATCATCGTCAGTATTGATGGGACTGTCGCAGGTACAAGTGAGCGACTCGTAGCGTTGCCAACCGAAGGCTCTGTGTATGACCCAATGTTTCACGACTGGTCGATGCGTGAGGTATACAACTATCTCAAGAAGCATTGCAAGGGCGGTGGTGGTCAAGGCAATAAAGGTCAAGGTAATCCCCCACCATCGGGTGGGAAACAATCTAACGACGATGACGGTAACGAAGTCTTTGGTGATGAGGATACGATCACAGTCAACGGCAAGACCTATGACATCTCTCAGTCAGACGAGCATGACTTTGTTGGTCGTGAGTTGTCACCCGAGGAAGCCAAGGATGTAATGGATGACATCGACAAAGCGTTGCGTGAAGGCGGGATGCTTGCAGGTCGTATGGGTGCGAAGATTCCTAGAGTTATCTCTGACTTGTTGGAACCCAAGGTTGATTGGCATGAAGCGTTACGTGAGTTCTGTACATCCTCTACCAAAGGTAATGATGAACTTACATGGCGTCGCATGAACAAGCGTCACATGGCTAATGACATTTACTTGCCAAGCGTTATCAATGAGAGCGTAGGCGAGATTGTCGTAGGCATTGATACATCAGGCTCAATAGGTAGCGCAGAAATAACCGAGTTCGCTACCGAACTGGTTTCAATTTGCGAACTCTGTCAGCCCGAAGCGGTGCGTGTTCTTTGGTGGGATACCGAAGTTCATGGTGAACAAGTCTTTAGAGACAACTACTCCGACATTGCCAAGATGCTCAAGCCCTTGGGCGGTGGTGGAACTCACGTGTCATGTGTCAGTGACTACATAGTTAAGAACAAGATCAAAGCAGAGTGCGTATTGATATTCACTGACGGGTATGTAGAGAACGACATCAACTGGAAGATTACTGATCCAACCCTGTGGATGGTTACGCAGCGCCGTGACTTTGAACCGCCTATGGGTAAGAAAGTAATGTTTGGTGATGACTGAGGAACAGGAGGAAGCGTTCACAAATTCGATGTGGTTGGCAGTAACTAAAACCTCATATGCCGTAGCACATACGAAAGGACAAGAGAAAGTGAAATACCGCTATGTTGATGAGATAGCTAGAAATCTCTTAGAGAATCTGCCGAACTCTGCGCATCTGTATGCGCTAGAGAGAATCAACACGATCGGTGAATTACAGGTCGACATGTGGCGACAAGTATTAACTGAACTGGACAAACTGGAGGCTCAGAATGGAGGAAAAGTGGGAGAACATATCTCTAGACGAGAAGGAGAACCGCATGAGGATGAACAAGAATTGCGCGATGCGGATGATAGTAACGCATGGAGACCGAGCACACCTAGTGGCGTTGATGAATCTGCACTATGAGGAAGCAGGCGCGGGTAGAAGCAACATCGACTGGCGTGAAGTAATGAAATTTATGGATGAACTAAAAGGAGAGAAACATGAAAGCAAATAGTGATTGGATGGATGAAGAAGGTGGTATCCCACACAAGAACGGCTCGGTGCGGTTCTACTTGGTTGGGTTTGAAGAAGATGTGTACGGCTATCTTGGATGGTTCGACATGACTGATTGGGACAAAGTTGATCTCCTCTCTAAGGGCGAGCTGCCATTCTACGAGCCAGGTCTCGACACTCTCCTTGCATCTGAAATGAAGACGGGTCGACTCTCTTTCACTACTGATTTTTCTGCAGTTGCCGATGCTGATGTGCACTTTATCTGTGTGGGAACTCCGCAAAGTAAAGATGGTCTTGCCGCAGATCTTACGTATGTGATGGCATCGGTCGCAGCAATTGCACCGCATCTGAAAGAAGGATCCCTTGTTGTCGGAAAATCTACGGTTCCGGTTGGTACTGCGCAACTTCTGCGTGATCAACTTTCGATTTCTGCTCCGCAAGCAGATCTCGCCTGGAATCCAGAATTCTTGCGCGAGGGTTTTGCAGTTGAAGATACTTTGACTCCCAACCGTCTTGTGGTGGGCGTTGCCAACGATCGCGCAGAAGAGATTCTGAAAGAGGTTTATAAGCCCGTCATTGATTTAGGTACGCCGTGGATTCGCGCTGATCTTCCTACCGCCGAACTTGTCAAAGTTGCCGCTAACTCATTCCTTGCAACAAAGATTTCATTTATCAATGCAATGGCTGAAGTATGTGAGGCAGCAGGTGGCGACGTTACTGTCCTCGCAAAGGCCATCGGTTATGACCCACGCATTGGAAGCCGTTTCTTGCAGGCAGGTATCGGTTTTGGTGGAGGTTGCCTTCCTAAAGATATTCGTGCATTTATGGCACGCGCACAAGAACTTGGTGCAGATCAAGCGCTCGAATTCCTTCGCGAAATCGATGCAATCAATATGCGTGCACGACAACGTGTCATCGATATTGTCCGTGCAGATCTGTCAGAAGATCTGACTCAATACAAGATTGCTGTACTCGGTGCGACATTTAAGCCCGACAGTGACGATGTGCGTGACTCCCCAGCACTTGATATTGCCGCCCAACTGCAAGCAGCTGGTGCACAAGTTGTTGTTCATGATCCAAAGGGCATCGAACCTGCACGTAAGCGCTTTCCAAATCTTGATTACCAGGAAAAAGTTGTCGATGCCGTTAAAGGCGCAGATGCAATCTTGCACTTAACTGAATGGAAGGAATATCGCGAACTTGATCCATCAGTAATTGGACAACTCGTGAAGTCAAAGTTACTGATCGACGGTCGCAATATGTTAGATCGTAATAAATGGCGCGCAGCTGGTTGGCGCTTTCATGCGCTAGGTAGAAGCGATTAGGGTCGAAGCGATTAAAACCCAGTTTTAGTATTGCGACGGGCGCTCAATTGGGCGCCCTTTGCCTTTGCCTCGATTGATAGTTCTGAGAGCTGAGATTCAATCTTCTTAGCAACCTCTGCATCTGCAGATCCGATAATGCGTGCAGCAAGGATTCCTGCATTCTTTGCGTTATCGATGCCAACTGTTGCAACCGGAATTCCGCCAGGCATCTGCACAATAGAGAAAAGTGAATCCATTCCATCTAGATTTTTAAGTGAGACTGGAACTCCAATAACAGGAAGTGTTGTAAGGGATGCCACCATCCCTGGAAGATGAGCTGCTCCACCTGCGCCAGCAATGATTACTTTGTAACCTTTTCCTGCAGCGCTCTTTGCGAAATCAACCATCTCTTCTGGCATGCGATGGGCAGAGACAACATCTGCTGTGTAACTAATTCCAAATGAATCGAGCGCTTTGGCTGCTTCTTCCATGACTGGCCAATCAGAGTCAGAGCCCATGATGATTGCTACATCTTTACGATCACTCATCGATTGCTCCGCTCATGTAGTCACGTGCATGCTGCACATCAGTGGTTAATTGTAGAAGGTCAGAGCCCACTGCCGTTACATGGCCAATCTTGCGCCCCACACGGACTTCCTTCTTGTATTGATGGAATTTGAGGTCGGGGTTACGCGCCATCAGGTGAAGATAAGGGCGATACATATCTGTCTTCTCGCCACCCAAAATATTTCCCATCACGGCAAAGTCATTAGTCATCGAAGGATCTCCGAGCGGAAGATCAAGAATCGCACGTAAATGTTGTTCGAACTGACTTGTGACAGATCCGTCGATAGTCCAGTGACCCGAATTGTGAGGGCGCATTGCAAGTTCATTGATATAGAGATGATCGCCTTTCACAAACATTTCAACTGCCATGACACCCACAACGCCAACTTCTTGCGCTATATCGAGGGCGAGTTTCTGTGCTTTTTCTGCAAGATCTGCAGAGATGCACTGTGCAGGCGAAATGGTAAGTGTGCAGATTCCATCTTCCTGTACGGTCTCTGTTGGCGCCCAAGACATTGCTTGTCCATGCGGTGAACGTGCAATCATGACTGCAATCTCAGAATCGAATGAGATGAGCTCCTCAATCAATAGGCGTGGAGTCGTCTTGAGTACTTCCGTGAGTTCATCTTGAGAATTTATCTTCCACACACCGCGGCCGTCATAGCCGCCAGAAATCGCTTTAGCAATGAGTGGGTAGCGCTCTATGTCAGCAGTTGATGTCGCAATCTTCCAGGTAGGTGCTGGATATGCACTCAATTTCTGGCGCATCTCAGCTTTATCTTGTGAATAGATAAATGCAGATGAAGGCGGATACACCTTTACACCTGTTGCTTCAAGGCCTTTGATAACCGATAGCGGTATGAGTTCGTGTTCAACTGTAATGACATCACACGTGGATGCAAATTCTTTAAGAGCATCGAGGTCGGTGTAATCACCAACAACATGGTGAGTTATCTGAGCTCCTGAATCATCGGAGCTCTGAGCAAAGAGAAGAAGATCGATTCCAAGGGCAGTTGCTGGTGCAACCATCATGCGAGCTAACTGCCCTGCACCTATGACACCAACGCGAGGGAATCTTTCGTTCACGGGGCTATCGTAGATGAACGATGTCCCCAACTGTTACCCGAGAACCATCCTCCAGTATGAGTTCGCCAGTAGGCGTAATGTCTACCGCTTTGCCAATTTTATAACTTCCATCTGGATGCTCAATTCGAACCTCACGGCCAATAGTTGCTGAGCGCTCATTGTAAAGATGACGGAGATCTTCA
>CAIPLJ010000100.1 GCA_903865885.1 uncultured Actinomycetes bacterium
CCAACCGAGGCAGATATCAATTCATATCTCGCTGCCGAAATTGGTGAATTTGCAAAGATAAAAGGTTTCCTCCATCTTTCCGAACTTCCGTTGATGGGTATCGGTAAGGTTGACCGTAAGAAATTAGCGCAAATAACTATGGAGGCTTCTAATTAATATCTGGATCCAAGGGGCTCGTCCGCGCACACTTCCTGCAGCCATTGCACCTGTACTTGTTGCAACGGCCGCAGCTGGCTCCCACCGAAAGCCGCTTGAGGCGCTATTGGCTCTCTTAGTGAGCTTGTCGCTACAGGTCGCCGTTAATTATTCAAATGATTACTCCGATGGAATACGTGGAACTGATGACAATCGCATCGGCCCCGTAAGACTTACTGCATCGGGGTTAGCGCCTGCCGAATCTGTGAAGCGCGCCGCAATTCTTGCATTCGCATTCGCATCTATCGTTGGAATATTCGTTGCATCTCTTTCATCGTGGTGGGTAATCCTTATTGGAATTTTTTCTATCGCTGCCGCCTGGTTCTACACAGGGGGTGCAAACCCTTATGGTTACAAAGGGCTCGGTGAAGTCTCTGTCTTTATCTTCTTTGGTGTCATTGCAACGGTGGGGTCGTATTACGTTCAAACACTTCAGATTACCTGGGTAGCAATTGCCGCATCTATTCCGATGGGCGCTCTGGCGTGTTCACTCCTTGCAATTAATAACATTCGCGATCGAGCTCAAGATCTTCAGGTATCTAAGAGAACGCTTGCAGTTCGACTTGGAGATAGAAACTCACGTCGATTCTTCATACTGCTTCTTGTGAGCGCTTATCTCTTTGCTGGATTGACCTTTAAGCCATGGGCGCTCATCACTCTTATCACTGTGCCAGTTGCCCTTGGAATCTCGCGTGAAGTGCTCAAGGGTGCAAGCGGGCGGGATCTCATTCCCCTTCTTGCAAAGACTGGGCAACTACAGCTTCTCTTCGCGCTCACCTTCGCTTTCGGTCTTGCGCTGTAAAGGAACTAGAATCTAGCCATGATTAAGTTTGAAGGGCTACTTGTACTTATCTCGCTTGCGCTAGTTCTTTACTCATTTATCGATTGCGCTCGACGCGAAGATTATGAAATTCAGAAACTGCCTAAGTGGGCTTGGCTTCTCATTATCTTCTTCACTGGATCCATTGGGGCAATTGCATTTCTCGTTATGGGACGTAAGTCGCGTATTGGTGGTGGCGGATCAAAGCCAGGTAAGAAGCGTGTTCTTCCGCCGGATGATGACCCAGATTTCTTACGCAGTATCTGATTTATAAACCAGAGTAGGTATGTTTTCCTGTACCCCATACGTTGACGTATACATAGTTAAATAAGAATGTAGATCCTGCAAAGATGCAGAGCCATGCTGCGCGACGTCCACGCCAACCAACAGTTACACGTGCATGTAGATAAGCCGCATAAGCAACCCAGGTAATAAATGCCCACGTCTCTTTTGGATCCCAACCCCAATAACGTCCCCATGCGCTCTCGGCCCAGATTGCGCCTGCGATAACTGCAAAGGTCCAGAGTGGAAATACAAATGCAACAAGGCGATATGAAAGTTGATCAAGTACTTCAAGGGAGGGAACTCGCTGCAACCATGCAGGGCGCGGTCCACGACTTTCTACTCTTTCGAGGTAGAGATATGAAGCTGCAACAACATTGGCAAGAAGAAAGACACCGCCAGAGATAATTGCTGAGGTTACGTGGATAACGAGCCACGTTGATTTCAGTGCTGGAACAAGTGGTGCGCTATTGCGGTAGAGCAATGTGATTGCGGTACCAAGAGTGATCAAAACTGAAAAAGAGACAAAGACGCCCAACCAGCGAAGGTCATACTTACGAAGGGCAGCAAGATAAGCGCCTGTGAATGCTAGAGCTCCGGTTATAGAGAACTCATACATATTTCCCCATGGAACGTGCTTTGCTGATATTCCACGGCAGATAACACCTGCGAGAAGAAGTAAGAATCCGAGAATCATCATCGCAGTCGCGATACGTGCAGTTTTTTCAGTGCGCTTGTAATCAAGAGTCTTTACAAGCAAATTACCTTGCGTAGCATCGGCAACTTCAGGTGCACGCACTGCAAAAGCAGTTTCAAATGCATGGGCGATGAATGAGATAGTAAAGAGAGCCATTGCTGAATAGACAAAATAATTCGATGTATACGCCCACGTTGTCTGCATTACTTCTCTCCCTTAAGCGCTGCTAAAAAATTCTTGATCTCGGCTTCGAGCCCCGGTGCTCCATTTTTTGCAAGTCCAGCAACTTCAACTCCATCTGATGTAACGCGAATCCAGATTCGACGACGTCGTCCGTAGAGTGAAGATAAGAGACCTAGGACGGCAACAATACCGCCGACCAACGCATACTTCTTGCCGGGATCTTCTACTACCTGAAGGTTGATCCACGGAACAACTGTTTCTAATGTGATGGAGCCCTCAGGATATGTAAATGTTTCGCCAGGTTTTACCGACCCTAAACCAACTTTTGTCAGCTTCGTTGTATCGAGTCTGTAGACCGATTGAGGAACGCCTGAATCTAATCCGAGATTGCCCTTCCACACTGAGAAGAGAAGTTTGGGATCTAAGAGTTCTGGAAATATTGAGATTGCACCTTGGCCAGCGCTGCGAGAATTTGTTGGTACAAAGGATCCGACAAAGCCCACTTGCGGGATTGCATCAGGCACTTTTATCGCACCAATAGAACGCAGATTTCCATCCTGTGGCAAGAATGGAACGGGGCCTTGGAAGGCAACATCACCTTTGGAATCTCGCACAGTAACGACTGGGCTATATCCATTTGCTTGTAAGTAGACGCGTGTATTTCCAAATGTCAGCGGTTCATTAACTTTAATAGTCTCTTTGCGAGTTACGCCGTCGTTCGTGACTGTGACCCATGCGGTGTAATCCTTTGGCGCATTTGTTGCTGGGTCGTATTGAGCCACAAATTTATCTACATGGATTTGAAATGGTGTGAGCGATTTTTCGCCCGTGAGCTTTCCGAATGAAAGAGTGTCATACGAAGTTGGAACGTTGATAAAACGCTCACCAACATTAACTATCGCATCGCCTTTCATGCCAAAGAGTGAACCGAAGCTAACTCCGATAAGAATTAAGATAAGAGAAAGGTGAAAGAGAAGGTTTCCGGTCTCGCGTAAGTAACCTTTCTCAGCCGAAAGTGATTGACCTTCGTTGAGAACCCTAAATCGATGCTGCTTAAACCATGTACTTGCACGATCGAGTACTTGTGAATCAGTATCGAACTTCTGGTATTCCTCTAACCGTGCAAGATTCTTAGGCGTTGCAGGAGGTTGTGCTCGCATTGCTTTGAAATGCTCGAGACTTCGTGGAAGAACACAGCCAATCAATGAGATAAAGAGCAGGATATAGATTGCGCTAAACCACGGCGATCCATAGACATCAAAGAGTGAAAGCCGGTCATACCAGAGCGAAAGAGCTGGGTTTTGTGTAATGAAATCACGAACTGCCATCGGATTTGTTATCCGTTGTGGGATGAGAGATCCCGGAATTGCAGCAACTCCCATCAGCATCAAGAGAATAAGCGCGGTGCGCATACTTGTTAATTGACGCCAGGCATAGCGCGCTAGCCCTAAGAACCCTAACTCTGGGATTTCTGTTTCTTGGCTCATCAGATCACCGGTGCAAAGTTAGAGATGAGATTGCGCATCTCAATCATGAGGTTGGTCCACATACCGGTGAGTTGAAGAATGCCAATCAGAATCAGTAGGACACCACCTACCTTGGAAATCTTTCCGCCGTTCTTCACCATTACCTTGCGAAGAGATTGTGATTTATCAAGGAAGAGTCCCGTTGCAATAAAAGGTATTCCAAGTCCAAGGCAATAACCAAGTGAAAGAATTGCTCCACGTAGCGCGCTCGATTCTTGAAATGCTAGAGCTTCCACACTTGCAAGTGCTGGGCCAATACATGGTGTCCAGCCAACACCAAAGAGAAAACCAAGAATGGGTGCACCGACGAGTCCGCCTGTAGTTGAAATCTTTGGACGAAGAGTTGGCATCATCGGAAATGCTCCGAGAAAGATAACTCCCATAAGAATGGTGAGCAAGCCCATGAAGCGAGTAATTACTTCTTCATGAACTGATATGCGTGCACCGAGCTCGCCGAAGAGTGCACCGTATGAGATGAAGAGTGTGCTAAACCCTGCAACGAAGAGTGCAGATCCCAAGACAATCTTGCCGCGAGCTTGGGAAAATCCTGCTGCAAAAGATAGGTAGCCAGGTACGAGTGGCAGGACACATGGCGATAGAAATGAAATCAAACCTGCAAAGAGTGCGATAGGAAAAGCCGTCAGAAGAAAGCCATCCATGATGTGGTTAACGACAAAGTTTGTCACTCGGCGCTCACCTCATCGATGAGTTGGCTGAGGGATGCAACGGTGACTGACCCTGAAATACGAGCTGCAACCTTGCCATTCTTATCCAAAACAACAGTTGTTGGAATTGCATTTGCGGGCAGTGACTTTCTAAAACCAATCAGAATCGAGTCATCAATCAGTGTGGGGTAAGGGGTATGTCGCGTGCGGGTAAAGGCTTCTGCATTGACAGGATTATCTCGGGTCAAAATTCCCACAAACTGCACATCAGGAAATTTTGTAGATAGTGCAGACAAGGTTGGCTCTTCTGCTCTACATGGCGAGCACCACGATGCCCACACATTTATTACCGCAACTTTGCCCGGTGCAAGTGTGAACTGAGTTCCGTTGAGAGTCATTCCTGAAATTGCAGGCGCTGCAATGCGATTCGATTGCTTAATCTTTGTGACTGCGCCACTTCCAGCGATAAAGCTCTCCTGCGCCTTTGATGCTCCCCCATTGCTGCAGCCTGAAAGAAGTAAGACGGATGCAAGTACGAGCGCAATTTTCTTCATATTACTTAGGCGCAAGTAAATGTTTCGCGGGCTCGGAGTAGCTAGTCCCAGTGATCATTCCATCGTCATCGAAGTGAACGCTGGTAACTGATGCCAAAGTACATTCGCGCTTGCGAGGATCATGCAGAAGTCTGCGTCCTTCGATTGCGCTGCGCAGAATCCAAATTGGTAGTTGATGTGAAACAACAATCGCATCTTTACCTTTCGCTGCCTTATTGGCATCGAAGATTGCTGCAAGCATTCGTGAAATTTGTTCTTCATATGGCTCGCCCCATGAAGGTTTCCATGGGTTATAAAGGTGGCGCCATGATGAAGGGTGTTTCAGTATGCCGCTTCCGAGTTCAAATGATTTTCCTTCAAATACATTGGCAGCTTCAATCAAACGATCATCAGTATGAATATCAAGAGAATGTGCGCGCGCAATTGGAGCTGCAGTCTCTTGCGCACGTTGTAGTGGTGAAACATGCAAAGCGCCGAGATCTAGGTTCTTTGACCAATCTCCAATGACATCTGCCATCTCTTGCCCTCGCTTGGACAAGCGCCATCCACTTTGGCGGCCGTAGAGAATCTTGTTGGGATTTTCTACCTCACCGTGGCGAACGACGTGGACAGTTGAAGTCATAGCGCTAAGCATAAAGCGTTGAAATAGCGCCCTTATCTATAGGGTAGTGACATGGCACTCACGGCGAAACGAGCAGCCTTTTTCGATGTAGATAACACCCTTGTCCGTGGGTCGACTCTCTACTTTCTCGGAAGAGGCATGTACCAGCGTGGGTTCTTCACCAAAGCAGATATCTCGCGCTTTGTTGTGGCCAACATTAGATTCAGAATGACTGGTACTGAAAAAGCGGAAGTAATTGAGAAATATCAGAATGCGGCAACAGATTTCATCGGTGGCCATGATGTTGAGGACATTAAAAAAGTTGGAGAAGAGATTTATGATGAATTCGTTTCTCCAAAATTATGGCAAGGCACCTTTGATATCGCAAAGTCACACTTAGACAAAGGCGAAGAGGTCTGGCTCGTAACTGCAGCGCCTCAAGATATGGCAGACATTATTGCTCAGCGACTCGGTTTAACTGGCGCGCTCGGCAGTAAAGCAGTTATTAAAGATGGTGTTTACACAGGTGCCCTCGATGGAAAGTTATTACACGGAACTGAAAAAGCGATTGCAATTCAAGAACTTTCCCGTGTGCATGGATTCGATCTAGAAGATTGCTACTCCTATTCAGATAGCCATAATGACATTCCATTACTGCAGGCGGTCGGACATCCATGTGCAATCAATCCTGATGCAATTCTGAGAATTAGAGCGATGGCTGAAGGTTGGCCAATTCACGACTTTCGTCGTGCGCGATTTATTAATAGATTACTTGGTCCTGCTGTCAGCAGACTTGCTGCTGTTGGAACGTGGTTTACACCGCGTAAGCGCTAACCGCGTTTCATTCTAAATTGAATCTTTGCGCGCACGCATGAAATATTTAACCAGCCCCATTGGCGAGAATCTGTTCCAGCAACGTTATCGCTCAACAGATAGATTGCAGGAGTATTACTTTCAATTCCTTGAATCTGACTTATTCGCTTGACGTAGAAGATCCCGGGTTGTTCATCACGTTCGATAACGACGACATCACCAACACTTACTTTGTTCCAGCCAGTGAGCTTGTAATTTGCCCATCTGCCCATCAGCCAATCTCCGGCCCTGTAAGTAGGCTCCATCGAATCGCCCTCGATGACCATTGATGCGTACTTTGCCATAACTCGAATTCTATTCAGCCCTGCAGTACTCTCCGGCTTATGAGAAACATACTTACACCTAAAATTACAGTCCACGCACACTGCGATCTTCCATGCGGTGTCTATGATCCAGCACAAGCAAAGATTGAGGCACTCTCAGTCAAAGCGTGCATGGAAAAGTACGCAGCTAATACAGATGCAGATTTCCGTTCACGCTCAGTTGCAATCAAAGAAGAGCGTTCACATCAAGTCAAAGAGCACCTATGGGTTCTCTGGACCGATTACTTCAAGGCTCCTCACTTCGAGAAGTACCCACAGTTGCACTCACTCTTTAACGAAGCGACAAAGCTTGCAGGCGCTGCAGGTACCAAGGGAACTCAAGATGTTGCAGTTGCAGATACATTGATTGCAAAGATCGATGAGATTGCAGCAATCTTCTGGGAGACCAAAAAGGCTTAATTCCCGAAGGGAATCTAAGCCCAAGTAAAAGACTTAAGTAAACTTTAATTTATTAAAGACTGAGCGGCTGTTCGAGCGAGGAAAGATAATCGCTCAACAGTCGCTCTCTTTATTTCAGCTTGTGCGCAATGGCGTTCGCCATCGTAAACCTCGCACTCGAATGTCAGCTCGCGACCTTCAATATTAGTTATTCGCGCATTTGCGCGAAGTTCAGCTCCGGCAGTTGCAGATCCAACAATCTGCAAAGTCGAATGCGTTAAGAAAGTTGTTTCACCAGAATCGAGATATTCGGAGAGCGCTGCAACACAGGCGTTCTCCATCAGTGATAAGTAATGTGAAGGTGCAACGACAGGTAAATCAGATACTCCCATCGTTACACATGTATCACCAGGACGAGCAGTCATCACTGAGAAGCCAACTGCTCCCAGGACTTCATCTGCCGGTTTCATACTGAAGAGATTAGTCCTCGTCGTCAATAAAGTGCTGGATATGAGTCTGTTCGATCTGAATTTCACGGTGCTCAACATTTCCGAACTCATCAATCTCAATAGAGATTTCAGTCATGCTGAACTGAGTAACGACTTCAGTTGCACCATTACCGGCGATTTGTTCGCGAAGTTGGCGGTGGATACTTTCGTGGAGTTCTTCAGGCGCTTTCTCATCACAGGAACGCTTGAGCACATCCTGCAACATCTGATGCATCAGCTTTTCATGTTCAATCTCAGCAGCACATGGACCACAGGTAATGATGTGGGATTGAATTGCATCTGCTTGGGCAATCTCTTGGAATTCGCCTTCGATGATAAAGACTACAGATGCAAGAACATCACCACATTGAATCTCTATGAAACTCATTCTGTATCCCCCTTCTGTGAACTCTTTGGGGTGGGGGCATCGGTGTTGTAACCGAGCTCTTTTGCATAGCTTGCAAGTTTTGTACGAAGTTGTTTACGTCCACGATGAAGGCGTGACATCACTGTTCCGGCCGGGGCGCCAACAATCTCCGCAATTTCCTTATAAGAGAAACCTTCGACATCTGCAAGGTAGACAACGATACGAAACTCTTCTGGAATCTCTTGAAGTGCTCGCTTGATATCGCTGTCGGGTAAGTTTTCAAGAGCTTCTTGTTCTGCAGATTTTCCTTGATCACTTGTATGCGACTGAGATTCGGCTACTTGCCAATCTTCAAGTTCATTATGTGCAATCTGTGGTTGGCGTTGGCCCTTGCGATATGTATTGATAAATGTGGTTGTAAGAACTCGATAGAGCCACGCGCGAAGATTTGTACCTTCTTCAAATTGATGAAAAGAGGCGAATGCTTTGAGATATGTATCTTGAACAAGATCGCGCGCATCTTCAGGATTCTTTGTATAGCGAAGTGCTGCTGCATATAACTGATTTGTGAACACAAGAGCATCGCGCTCGAACCGAGTGGTGCGATCGGCGGCGCTCTCGAGAACTAGATCTTTCGATGTCATTACGCTTAGGTTATATCAAAAGAGGGTCTCTGGAGCTCCGAGTTCAATGGGAATAATTAGTTCGGGACCGTTGTTAGCAACAACGTTAACTCTTGGTGATACAGGCGCAGCAACCAATCCTGCATCGGGTTCAGGTATATCCATCATGCGTATAAGGCGATTGATATCGCGAGCTTGTGGATCTAGCCAATCGTTCCATCTTTCAATCGGCATAAAGACTGGCATACGACTATGAATTGTTGCCAGCTCTCCAACTGCTTCCCGAGTAATGATTGCAGCGCTCTGAATTACCTGGCCGCTCTCGCTCTGCCATGAACTCCAGATTCCTGCAATAGAAAGTTCGCGGCCAGTATTACTGTGAATATAAAAAGGTTGTTTCGGTGGAAATTTTCCAAGCGATGTTGCCCATTCGTAATATCCCGTTGCTGGAATTAAACAACGTGAGGTTCTAAATGCGTGACGAAACGTAGGCTTTTCATGAATGGATTCACTTCGTGCATTAATTGCATGCGATTGAGATGCACGAGCATCTGCGATGCTCTTCTGCCACGGAGCGATAATCCCCCACGAAGCAGAATCTAAAATGCGTGAATCTGATTCATTACGAATAATGTAGATTTCATTGGTTGGTGCAATATTCCAATTGAGGGGCAGCGATTGATCTAGAGTCGAGCCAGCCAAATCAAATGACTCAACTAATTCTTCAGCGCCAAGTGTTTGCGCATATCTTCCGCACATATTGCGAATCCTATGCTGTGCTCGAGCCGTTAGACTTCGCTCATGACCGATACACACGATCTCTGGCCCGCGCCATTGCGCGGTCGTAAGCCAGTCAATTCTCGTGTCGTTATTCCTGGATCTAAATCTGTAACAAATAGAGCTCTCATACTTGCAGCACTTGCAGACTCTCCATCCACACTCCATCGCCCTCTTATTTCTCGCGACTCTGAACTCATGTCTGCCGGCTTGCAAGCAATGGGCATCAAAATCACTGGCGAAGATGGCTCTTGGGTAGTAAATCCTCATTCACTTTCTGGTCCAGCGACAATTGATGTTGGTAATGCCGGAACTGTGATGCGCTTTCTTCCACCACTTGCGTCACTTGCTCACGGAGATATCTCCTTCAATGGAGATCCACGTTCATACGAACGCCCTATCGGTCCAGTGATTAAAGCGCTCGAAGAACTTGGGGTTGAAATCGATCACGGTGGTCGTTACTCGTTGCCGATGGTTATCAAAGCAAAGGGTTCAATTCCTGGTGGCGAACTCACTATCGATGCAAGTGCATCGAGCCAATTCTTATCTGCACTTCTCTTAATTGCTCCACGTATGCAAAACGGCATCACTGTTCATCATCGTGGTAGCGCACTTCCTTCAATGCCTCATATTGATATGACAGTTCAGATGCTCCGTGACTTCGGAGCAACTGTTCACGTTGATAAGGCCGCTGAAAGCTGGAAGGTTGAGCCAGGAGTACTTCATGGCCAGAATCTTGTGATCGAACCTGATCTCTCAAATGCTTCTCCATTTCTTTCTATCGCAATGGTCTGTGGTGGCAGCATCACGATTGCGGATTGGCCTAAGAGCACAACACAGCCCGGAGATCAGCTCCGCGATATTTTTTCTCAGATGGGTGCGCACGTTGAGTTCACAGCTGGCGGACTTGCTCTTACCGGTGCAGATTCAATTCATGGAATTGATATCGATCTCCATGATGTCGGCGAATTAACGCCATCTATCGCAGCACTTGCCGCCCTTGCAGATTCACCTTCACATCTTCGTGGCATCGGCCACCTACGTTTACATGAAACAGATCGTCTGGCAGCACTTACTCGTGAAATAAACGCACTTGGCGGCAACGTTGTTGAAGAAGAGACAGCGCTACACATCACTCCAGCACCACTTCATGGTGGAACCTTTCATACTTATGAAGATCATCGCCTTGCAACCGCTGGCGCTGTTATCGGCTTAGTTGTTCCAGATATCTTGATTGAAAACGTTGCTACAACACGTAAGACCCTGCCTGATTTTCCGGGTCTCTGGAATAGTTTGGTTCTATGAGTCCACGCGAATACGACGAATCGGATGCTCGCATCCGTCCATCTCGCACCACTCGCAGACGCACCAAAGATCGTCCTTCACACTCTGATTCAATTACTGCATTTGTTACAACAGTAGATCGCGGTCGCACTACATGCGTGACAGATGACGGCCTTGTTATTACCGCAATGAAGGCACGCGAGCTCGGACCGAAATCTGTCGTTGTCGGTGACCTCGTTGAAATCGTTGGCGATGTGACCGGCACCGAAGGATCACTTGCTCGAATTGTTACAGTCAATGAACGTACAAATTCTTTAAGCAGAACCGTAGATGATGCTGCACGCGTTGAGCGCACCATCGTTGCAAATATCGACCAATTGCTTATCGTTGTTGCATCTGCCAATCCAGAACCACGTCGCGGGCTTATTGATCGATTCTTAGTGAGTGCATTTCATGAATCCATTAAGCCCATCATTGTTGTCACCAAGGTCGATGTATCCCCCATTCCAGATTTTATTAAAGAATATGAAGCACTCGGTGTTGACATCATTGCAACTTCATCGAAGAGTGAAGCGCGCGCAAAAGATGTAGAAGGAATACTTGCGATACTCGATGACAAGATTTCAGTGCTGGTTGGTCACTCAGGAGTCGGAAAATCAACACTCATTAATGATTTAGTTCCTGATGCTGATCGCATGACCGGAGTGGTCAATGATGTCACAGGTCGAGGCCGTCACACATCTTCGAGTGCGATTGCACTGCCATTGATCAACGGTGGTTGGATTATCGATACACCAGGTATCCGTGCATTTGGACTTTCGCATCTCAACAAAGAACGCGTCATCGAGTCATTTCCTGATATCTATCAAATAACTCAAACGTGTATGCCCAATTGTTCTCACCACGAATCCGGCTGCGCGCTCAATGCGTGGATTGAATCTGATGCATCCCTCAAGGTTGAAAGGTTAACCAGGGTCACTAGTTTGCAGTCGCTATTGGAAGTGAAAGCAACTGATGAGGAGCGTTAGACTCTTTCTATGAGTATTCGTCGCGGCGAGGATCTCGCTCTCGCCCATCGCTTAGCTGATGCAGCTGATGCAATTACTCTTTCGCGCTACCAAGCAATAGACCTAACGGTTACAACAAAGCCAGATAACACGCCAGTTACAGATGCTGATAAATCTGCCGAAGATGCAATCCGTTCACTCCTTCATGCACATAGACCTGATGATGGAATCGTGGGTGAAGAGTTTGGACAAGAAGGCATTGAACGAGATCGTTACTGGGTTATTGACCCTATTGATGGAACCAAGAATTTTCTGCGCGGTGTTCCTACATGGGCAACTCTGATTGGCTTAATGGAACGAACTCCTGATGGCTCTGAAAAAGTTGTTGTTGGAGTTGTCAGCGCACCTGCTCTCTTTAGGCGTTGGTATGCCTTTGAAGGTGGCGGTGCACATGTCATCGTCAATGAGGATGTCCCAAAGAGAATTACTGTCTCTGAAGTATCCAAGATTGAAGATGCATCGATATCGCACTCTGATTTTCTTGGTTGGGGCGAGCGACTTCAACCATTTCGCACATTGATGGATCAAGCATGGCGCACACGAGCACACGGAGATTTCTGGTCACATATGTTGGTAGCAGAGGGCGCTGTTGATATTGCAGTAGAACCAACGCTAGCCCTCTGGGATATGGCAGCGCTCGACATCATCGTGCGCGAGGCTGGTGGGCGCTTTACCAACATTGATGGTGTTGATGGTTCTCATGGTGGAAGTGGTCTCTCAACAAATAGCGCACTTCATAGCTATGTTGTTGATGCGCTCAAGGTAGGGCGATAACAATGGATAAGACGCTTGTCACCCAGACATACTCTTTAACCGGAATGACCTGTTCATCGTGCGTCAACACCATTGAGCGCGCAGTCAATGAGATTCCAGGAGTATCAGCCTCCGTAAATTTCGCATCAGAGACGTTACATGTTCTTGCGCCTTCCGAGTTAGATGCCTCGACAGTTATTAAGAAGATTAAATCCACTGGTTATGGGGCAGCTCTTCTTTCAGATCAAGCAGATCCTGCTCTGCATCGTAAAGGGGCAGCAGGAGCGCTGATCTTTGCAATAATTTTTGCAGTTCCAACGATTTTGATCTCGATGGTCATGAGCTGGCACCAACCAATCAATAATTGGCTTACATCTCAATTTACTAACTATGGAATTGCACTACCACCACATGCAGATCATCTCTTTGCGTCATGGCTCGCACTCACAATCAGCGCTCCATTGATATTTATTGTTGCATTTCCCATACATCGCGCAGCAATAAGAAATATCTTCCACCCAACGATGGATACCTTGGTCTCCCTTGGTTCACTCAGCGCGTACTTCTGGTCCATCTATGCAACATATGTAGGTAAAGGCGATGCCTATACCGAAGTTGCCGCAGGCGTACTTCTCTTTGTCATCCTCGGACGATTCCTCGAAACTCGTGCAAAGAGAAGTGCAAGTAGCGCACTCTCTACATTGCTTGCACTTGGCGAGAAAGAAGTTGCCGTACTTCGCAATGGCCTTGAAGTACTTATTCCAATCTCACACCTTGTAGTTGGAGATGAATTTGTTGTAAAGCCCGGTAGCCGTATAGCAACCGATGGCGTTGTAATCTCAGGACAAAGTTCTGTAGATAACTCAATGATCACCGGTGAATCAACACCGATAGCGATTACTCCTGGAATGAATGTGATCGGATCTGCGCTCAATGCAAACGGGCGTATTATCGTTCGGGCAACACGAGTTGGAAGCGATACAGAACTTGCGCGCATCACAGCCATGGTCGTTGCTGCCCAAGGCGGTAAGGCACCTATTCAA
>CAIPLJ010000101.1 GCA_903865885.1 uncultured Actinomycetes bacterium
TGCGAAGAGTTCCACCTGACACAGAAGCAACGGCAGCAATGAATGCTACGCCGCCATAATCAAGTCCCTTATCTGCTGCCACACGTGCGCCCACAAGTGCGAAGACAAAGGTGGACAGTAGATCAAGGACGTGCAATAACGAGGTGTCGATTGCTATTTAGAGGTTTCCTTCGATCTCGTGCATGACTGCTAGACGTTCTTCCTTAGAAGGCATCTTGAAGTAGAGGTGTCCCTTTGACCAGTAGTAGAACATTGGGATTAGACCAAGTGCGATTGTCCCGAAGCCGACGTACCTGGTAACGGTATCGAGAGTTGGAATCACCTGGAAGAACATCACTGTCATAAAGACCGCACCGATGAGTGGCCAAAGACCCATGAGAATAAAGTTCTTAACGCTCTTAAATATTAGCTGGCGGAAGAGAACTACTACCGCATAACCTGCAAGTGCGTAGTAGATCGAAATCTGTACAGCAATAGATGAAATTGCATCGGTCATGATGGTTCCAATTGATCCGATGAACTGTGAACCAATGAAGAGCCCAATTCCTACGCAAGTCACAACCATGAGCGCAAACATTGGAGTCTTGTACTTGTGATGAACTGTTCCAAATCGCTTGATCAAAGTGCCATCGCGACCCATTGAGAACATGGTGCGAGTCAACTGAATCAACTGTGTTTCAAGAGTTGCAACGGTTGACAGTAGAACGGCTACGACAAGAAGCTTGCCGCCTGCGCCTGGCCATACCTTTTGGCCGAGAATTCCGAGGATATTTGCAGCATTTGCATCGACTTCCTTTGAAGTCAAAACCATATTTGAACCAATGGTAAATACTTCAAAGAGGAGGAAGGTAATAATCATTCCGATAAGTGCACCTTTTCCAGGAGTCTTACGTGAGCCCTTTGTCTCTTCATTGAGGTTTGCTGTGACATCCCAGCCCCAGTAATAGAAAGCTCCGATGAGCGCACCCGCAAAGAATGTTGCCTTGCTATCGAATGCACTTGGCGCAAACCAATGCCAAGAGAATTCATGAACTCGGTTTCCATGGAAGATTGCAAGAATTGCGAAGAGTAGTAGTAGCCCGACTTCGATGGTGGACATGATGACCTGAACAGTTGCGGTGATCGTGACACCGAATGCAACTGCTGCAACCATAAGCAAGAAGAAGACTGTTCCGAAGAGTGTTACCCAACCAGTGTTATTGGCGAGCTTGTCTGAGAAGAGTCCTAAGAAAGATGAACCTGCAGGAAGTGTTGCTGCAACCATAAAGATTGATGAACACATAAGTAGCGACCAACCTGCAATGTAACCAAGGGCAGGGTGAAGTCCGCGGCGAACCCACGCGTATGTTGCACCTGCGTTTGATTCAGTGCGACCAAGATAATTAAATGCAAAGACGATTCCGTACATTGCGATTCCGCAATAAAGAAGTGATGCGGGGCCTGCAAGGCCGACAGCTGCGACAAGAAGCGCAGTTGATGCAGCGATTGAGTATGCAGGAGCAGATCCTGCTACCGCCATTACAACTGATTCAAAGAGACCGAGGACATTCTCGGCAAGCTTGTGTGGGTGGTTTTGTGGACTAGATGTCATAGGTAGGACCCGCTTTTTGTAGAAGGCATCCGAAGAAGCGTGGACAGATACAGGGAAACGGTAGCAGTGTAGAAACCCGATGGCACTGATTTCTGGAGACCAATTTTGGGGAGGAAAAATGACCAAAACTGCAAAAGTATTCCAATTGCGTCACATTCGGCGTTTTCGGCTATCGCCAGCGCCGAAGCATCCGTAGAGTTCCGCGCATGTCAAAGACTGAGAAGAAGACGTCCAAGAAGAGCACTGGCCTGAGCACCGATAAGAATTGGTGGCGCCAAGCTGCGATCTATCAGATCTACCCTCGAAGCTTTGCAGATAGCAATGGCGATGGCATCGGAGATATCAAGGGAATCACTTCGCGTATTCCATACCTGTCTTCTTTAAGTATCGATGCAGTCTGGCTAAGCCCCTTCTACCCATCTGCACTGGCCGATGGTGGTTACGACGTCGATGATTATCGCGATGTAGATCCCAAGCTTGGAACACTTGCTGACTTCGACGAAATGCTTGCAGGACTTCACAAAGTTGGAATCCGAGTATTTGTAGATATTGTTCCTAATCACTCATCAAATTTGCACGAATGGTTTAAGGAAGCTCTTGCTGCAGCGCCCGGATCAAAGTCTCGTGAACGTTACATCTTCCGCGATGGCAAAGGCGCCAATGGCGAACTTCCACCATCAGATTGGGTCTCACACTTTGCACCATCGTCATGGACTCATGAATCCGCATTCGGCGGAAAATATAATCAGTGGTTCCTTCACTGGTTCGCGCCAGAGCAACCAGATTTCAATTGGGAGAATCGCGAAGTCCAGAAAGATTTTCTCAAGACCTTAAAGTTTTGGTCAGATCGCGGCGTCGATGGTTTCCGTATTGATGTTGCACATGGTCTTGCAAAAGATCTCTCAGAACCTTTCCGCAGCATGCCTGTGCACGAAGGACTTGAACAGCGCGGTAATAAAGGCAAGGGCATCTGGGGCGATCGCAACGAAGTCTTTGCCATCTACAAAGAATGGCGCA
>CAIPLJ010000102.1 GCA_903865885.1 uncultured Actinomycetes bacterium
CCAAACTTTTGCGACAATCTTTTCAGCTACTGCCAAGATATCTTCTTGATCAATAAACGACATTTCAATATCGAGTTGTGTGAACTCAGGTTGACGATCAGCGCGAAAATCCTCGTCACGAAAGCAACGCGCAATTTGATAATATTTTTCCATTCCAGCAACCATAAGAAGTTGTTTGAAAAGTTGTGGCGACTGCGGCAAGGCATACCAGCTACCAGGTTGCAGACGTACTGGCACTAAGAAATCTCGGGCGCCTTCAGGCGTCGAGCGAGTTAAGTACGGTGTTTCAATTTCAAGGAAAGCTTCGTCTTCCATTACGCGACGAATCGTAGAAGTGACTTTTGAGCGCAAGCGCAAGTTAGCTGCAGGTTTTTCGCGACGCAAATCTAAATAGCGATATTTCAGACGCACTTCTTCACTGATGTCGGCATCATTTCCAGAGTCAACCGGGAAAGGAAGTGCGGCTGATTCACTGAGAACTACAACGTCATCGCCCATGATTTCAATATCACCGGTGGGAATATTCGAATTTTCATTTCCGGCAGGACGCGCTAAAACTTCTCCCGTGATAGCTAAGCACCATTCAGCGCGCAATGAACCGGCGATTTTTTCATCGCGAATCACTACTTGAACTGAACCCGAAGCATCACGCAAATCGATGAACGCTACGCCACCATGATCACGTCGGCGTGAAACCCAACCCGCCAAAGTGACGGTTTGCCCAACGTGAGATTTACGCAGGGAACCTGCTTCATGAGTTCTTAACATGGGTTAGTTCAACATCCTTATTTCGAAAGCGCGGTTAGCAATGCATCAATCTTAACCGATGAAGTTGCGCCGGTTTTCATCTCTTTTAGCTCCAGAGTTCCACTGGAAATCTCTGAATCCCCGAGAACGATGACATAGCGTGCCCCGCTCTTATCAGCGCCTTTCATCGCACCTTTCAAAGCCCGATCACCAAAGGCGATTTCTACATTTTTGCCATGAGAACGCAACTGGGTAGCTAAAGACAACGCCTTAACTTTGGCATCCTCGCCCAATGGAATGATGAAGAGATCAGATACAAATAAATCTTCATTGATAATTCCTTCAGCTTCAGCAGCTAACAAAGCGCGATCTACCCCTAAACCAAAACCAATTCCCGATAGTGACTGCCCGCCTAACTCGGCCATCAAGCCGTCATAGCGTCCACCCCCACCAATTCCAGATTGGGCGCCTAACAATTCGTGAACAAATTCAAAAGTAGTTCCGGTGTAATAATCCAGACCGCGAACCATGCGTGGATTGAGTACGTAAGTGATTCCGAGGCTATCCAAATAATGAGTGACTTGCGCAAAATGTGTTTTAGATTCGGGGCTGAGATAGTCCACCAATAGTGGTGCCTTGAGCATCGCCTGCTTAATTTCTTCGCGCTTGTCATCAAAAAGTCGCAATGGATTTAAAGTGGCGCGAGCTGCTGTAGCTTCATCTAAATTCATAGTTGCAATAAATTTAACTAAATCTACGCGTTGTGCTGCACGCGAGGCGGCATCTCCCAGTGAGGTTATTTCCAATCGATATTTACTCAAACCAATAGATTTAAATCCTGCATCAGCGATTGCAATAACTTCAGCATCAATTGCCGGATCATCTAAGCCAATAGCTTCAATTCCCACTTGATAGAACTGGCGATAGCGCCCAGCTTGTGGTCGTTCGGCCCGAAAGAATTGTCCTGAGTACCACAGCTTGGCAGGTAACTGTCCGCGATCTAAGCCATGTTCAATCACTGCGCGCATTACACCAGCAGTTCCTTCAGGTCGAAGTGTGATTGACCGTCCACCGCGATCTTCAAATGTGTACATCTCTTTGGAAACTACATC
>CAIPLJ010000103.1 GCA_903865885.1 uncultured Actinomycetes bacterium
GCCTTCCCAATTCTTCATAGATGCAAATTCAATTGATGGCGTTGTTAAGAAATTCATCCACCAAGCTGGTCGCGGAATTGCATTGATAATTGTTCCGGCAGTTAAACGCGGAGGAATTGTTAACCCATTGCGATAATCACGAATACGTTGACCTGCAGCAGGTACGTCAACGGTAAGCATCAAATTTTTAACACCAGCACGCTTTGCGCGTTCGACAAGGGCCATACTGCCTTCGCGATCTTTCCACATGTATAGCTGGAACCAGTTACGACCATCGGGCGCAGCAGCAACTACATCTTCGATTGTGCTTGTCCCTAGAGTCGAAAGCGTGAAAGGAATTCCAAATTTTTCTGCCGCACGTGCTCCTGCGATTTCACCTTCGGTCTGCATCATTCGAGTAAATCCAGTCGGAGCAATTCCAAGCGGCATTGAAAAAGTTTCGCCAAGAGTTGTGCGAGTTAATTCTGCAGTAGATACATCTTTAAGAATGCTTGGAATAAATTCGAGATCGCGATAAGCCTGACGCGCACGTTCGAGACTTACTTCGCTTTCAGCAGATCCATCGGTGTAATCAAATGGCCCCTGTGGTGTGCGCTTCTTTGCGATATCGCGAAGATCCCAAATTGTGTATGCCTTTTCAAGGCGGCGTTTCTTGCGACGAAGAGTTGGTAGCGAGAATTGAAGAAGAGGCGCGAGTTCAGAAGGTTTTGGGAACTGACGCTTTACATTCTTTCCCATAAAAGTGGTCTAACGAATAAATTCTTTAGCGCCATTTAGTCGCGAGGCTAAAGCCAACCGCGATAAAGCTAAATCCAATAATCATGTTCCATGCGCCGATACCTGGGATTGGGTATGCAGTCTGGCTGATGTAGAAGATCACGATCCAGAGCAAGCCAATAAGGAAGTTAGCGACCATCACTGGCGCAAGCCATGATGGCGACTCGAGAAGAGGTGATTCTTCTTCGATGTGGTGCTGCTCTTCGTGAGCGTGCTGCTCCTGAACCTTCTTACGCAATTTCGACTTTGGCATGGGGCCTAGGTTACAGCACAATTACGGCATGGCTCGAATCCTCGTCATCGATAACTATGACTCGTTCGTCTTCAATTTGGTGCAGTATCTGCAGCAATTAGGCGCTGAGTGCACTGTGGTTCGCAATGATGAAGTAACTGCAGCCGAAGCTTCCAAATATGACGGAGTCCTTATCTCTCCAGGACCGGGAACACCAGATAAAGCTGGCGTAAGTATTGCGATGATTAATTTCTGTGCAGAAAATTCCATTCCGCTCTTTGGAGTCTGTCTGGGTCATCAAGCAATTGGCGAAGCATTCGGTGCAACTGTATCCCGCGCACCGGAATTGCTACATGGAAAGACTTCACAAGTCATTCACAACGGAACTGGCGTTCTAGCAAATCTTCCATCGCCATTTACCGCTACGCGCTATCACTCACTTGCAGTAGAACGTGACACAGTTCCTGCAGTGCTTGAAATTACTGGCGCAACTGAATCTGGTGTTGTGATGTCACTGCGTCACACGACACTTCCAATTGAAGGAGTGCAGTTCCACCCTGAATCGGTGTTGACCGAACATGGACATCAGATGCTTGCTAATTGGCTAGTGAGATGTGGAGATGCTGATGCACCTAAGCGTGCAGTTGGATTATCACCTGTAGTTGGCAGCTCGAAATAATTTGAAGTCTTGGAATTACGGTTGTTTGTTAATCGTAATTGTTACTGACTTACCAATTGTTTGTGTAGTTCCTGCATCTGGTGCCTGCCTGATAACAACGCCAAGTGGTTGTGTCGTGTCGTAATCGTAAAATTCCTTAATGAGGAACCCTGCCTGAATTAATAGGGTCTTAGCTTGGATTGATTCGATGCCAATCAAATTAGGAACAGTGACTTCACCGCTTGCAATTGTAAGAATGACAGCGCTTCCGGCAGTTGCAACTGATCCCACCGGTGGGCTCACATCGAGAACAGTGCCTTGTGGTTGATCAGATGGCATTGCGTTAGTTTGCGAAACTAAGAGACCAACTGAAGTCAGTGCAGAGCGCGCGTCAATGAGAGACATGCCGATAAGCCCATCAGGAACGATTGCATCGCCGGGGCCATCGGAAATAGTAAGCACAACAGCAGAACCAGATTTTGCTCGCGTTGTAGCAAGAGGTAACTGGCTAGCAACTCGATCTTTTGGAATTGCTCCATCATGAGCATGCTTAATGGTGACTGAATAATCTGCAAGCAGCGCGCGCGCCATATCTTCGCTTAAGCCCACAACATTGGGTACTTCGGGCTGGTTACTCGAAGAGTTACCGCTGAGCATGAAACCAGTGATGGATAAGGCAATTGCAGCTATAAATGAACCACCGAATACGATCGCAGAACGTCGCGTAAGGAATGCTTTCTTTGCAATCTTTGTGGTGACAACTTCACCTGCACGCACCTTTGCAATGTCATCGAGCATTGCTTGCGCACTCTGATAACGATCTTCGGGCTTTTTAGAGAGTGCAACAGCTAATACAGTTTCAATTCCTTCGGGTAGATCACTCTTAATAGTGCGTACAAGGGGTGCGACATTTGAAGCATGTTGGAGGGCAATCGATACTGGTGTTTCTCCAGTAAATGGTGGCTGCCCTGTAAGTAGTTCAAAGAGCAGACAACCAGTGGAATAGATATCACTGCGCGAATCCGCAGGTTCACCTACCGCTTGCTCGGGTGAAAGATATTGCGCTGTGCCAACAACGTTCCATGTGCTTGTAAGAGTTGCACCGAGATCATCCATTGCACGCGCGATGCCGAAATCCATCACCTTCACATCGCCATCATCAGTAATCATTACATTTGCAGGTTTGATATCTCGATGCACAATGTGGCGCGCGTGTGAATATTCAAGGCCAGTAAGAATTCCTTCAGCAATTTCAAGTGCGCGATTCAGTGGGATTCTTTCGCCACCGTGTACCAACTGGCGAAGAGTGTGGCCAGATACAAGTTCCATCACAATGTATGGAGCGGGTTCTTCCCCAGAGTCATAGACAGCGACAATTGCTGGATGATTGAGACCCGCAGCGGCTTTAGCTTCTTTGCGAAAACGCGCTACGAACGCAGGATCTTTCGCAAGATCGCTACGAAGAATTTTGATTGCAACTTCGCGCGAAAGGCGTTGATCTTGCGCGATATAGACATCAGCCATTCCGCCGGTGCCAATCATTTCACCGAGAAGGTAGCGCCCGCCTAGCAATGAGTTCATCACTGTGCTGCTCCAATCTTCTCAATATTCGTAGGTTGTACTTCTTCAACTAAATCTGCAATTACTACAGTCACATTATCGGGTGCGCCATTGATATATGTTGCATCGATCAGTGCAGTAACAACTGCATCTCGATCTTTGCCCTTCATCAATGATTTGATCTCTTTATCAGTGAGTACCGAGCTAAGACCATCGCTGCATACTAGGTAGCGATCCTTAATCTTTCCTTCGAATATTGGCAGCGGAAGTTCGAGTTTTCCATCTCCCATAAGCACTTGGGTGAGTACTGATCTTTGGGGATGGGTTGCGATTTCAGACTCAGTGATTGCTCCCTGGCTCAGAAGTTCTTGAATGACGGTGTGGTCGACGCTCAGTTGTTCTAATGAATTGCCGCGCAATCGATATGCTCGTGAATCTCCGATATGTAGCAAGGCAACTTTGTCACCGCGTAGGAAGAGTGAAGTCAGCGTTGTACCCATTCCAGTAAGTTCTGGATTGTCTGCAACTGCCTCTTTGATATCTGCATCAATGGAATAGATTGAGTTGAGATAGATATCGTCAGCTGATTCTGGATCGATATCTGAAGTTGCAAAGACCTGAGATAGATCTGCTAAAGAGGTAATTGCAATTCGTGATGCGACTTCACCAGCTGCGTGGCCACCCATTCCATCTGCAACTGCAATCAAGTGCGGTGAAACTACGCCGCTATCTTCATTGCCACTTCGCACAAGGCCAACTGCAGATCGCGCAGATGTAGCGAAGTAGAGCTGGCTCATGTAGGTAAGCCTAATCTCTTTGCTACTCTCGGTCTCATGCTTATCTATGCTCACCGCGGAGCCAGCGCTGATTTTCCAGAGCTCACCCTCGCGGCCTATGAAGGCGCGGTTGCGCAGGGTGCCGATGGTTTTGAATGTGATGTTCGCTTGACCAAAGATGAAGTTCCGGTTCTCTGGCATAACGCGACGATGCTCGCACGAGCTGCCAACCCAGGGTTGATCGCAGAGATGACATATAAAGAGGTATCGCGCGCATACCCGCAAATTCTTACCCTCGATGAATTTCTCACCTTTGCAGTGAAGAGCAAGAAAGGTGTCTTGATCGAGACAAAGCACCCAGTTCTATCTGGTAATCGGATTGAAGAAGTCGTTGTTGAAAAACTGAAGGCAACAAAAGGGATTGAGAAGATTGATGTTTCAGTGATGTCCTTTAGTTGGCTTGCAATTGAAAAGATGAAGCGACTTGATCGCACAATCCCAACGACTTTCTTGATGCATAAGAACACACCGTGGTTTCAAGCAAAGTTGTCATCTGCGAAAACAATTGGCCCAGGAATCAATGAGTTACGCGAAGAACCAATTCGTGCCCAGCGAATCAAAGAGCTTGGGCGCTCGCTCAATGTCTGGACTGTCGATGAAGATGCAGATATCAAATTATGTGCGCAGGTAGGCGTCGATATTCTCATCACAAATAAGCCGGCACATGCATGCGAGGTACTCAGGTATCCTTAACCAGTGAGCGCCGCCGAAAGCCAGAGATTCGCCTATTTAGGGCCAGTTGGCACATTTACAGAAGCTGCTCTTAAGAAGATTACATGTGATTCCGATGTTCTTATTCCTTATGCAAATGTCACCGCCGCACTCGATGCAGTGCGAAAAGGCGATGCGCAATTTGCACTTGTCCCTATTGAAAACTCTGTTGAAGGCGTAGTGGCTCGGACGCTGGATGAATTAGCAACAGGTGACCCGTTGGTTATTGCGGGAGAGGTAACAATTCCTGTCACTTTTTCACTTATGACAAGAAATGAAAAAATAGATATTGAGAGCATTGCGACCCATCC
>CAIPLJ010000104.1 GCA_903865885.1 uncultured Actinomycetes bacterium
CGGATAATACTGCGCGGGTTATCCCTGCAGGGCTAACTGCACGTTACGACCGTTCAACGTGGTCACTACCTGCAGCCACCAAGTTTTTGGCCGATGTTGCATCTGTTCCGCAAGAAGATATGGAACGCACCTGGAACTGCGGAATCGGAATGTCTGCAGTAGTTGATCCATCTATCGCCGATTTGGTGATTCGTTCACTTGCAGCCCGCGGAATGTCAGCTTGGGTCGCAGGCGTCGTTGAGCCTTCTGCAGATAAGGACGCACTTCGTTCATACTTGGTTTCTCAGTACAAGGGGTAAATTCAATGGCAAGTAAGTCAAAAGTCGCACAGAAGAAGCAGGCAACTTCTGCAAAGAAGATCAACTTCTATTTAATCGCAATTCCGGTTGTTGCCTTCATCATCAAATTAATCATCATGGCAAATATCAAGGGCACTGATGGTGCCACTTTGGGCGGATGGCTGGGCGCAGATGGAGAAAACTATTTAAGCGGCGTCGATGGCTTACTTCAACAGGGATATTTCAGCGATAAGAGCATCTTGTCCTACTGGCCAGCTGGATATCCGATTCTTATCTGGATCCTGACAAAGATTTCATTAGCCCACGTTATTTATTTGATTGCATTTACCCAATCGATTTTCTATTCATACGCCAGCTATTATTTTGTAAAGCAACTTCGCGGTACAAAGTTGCAGCCATATATGTTCCTTATAGGTCTTGGAATTGCATTCAACCCAACTCTTTCACTTAGCTCACTTGCGGTCGGTTATGAAAGCCCCATCGCAGCATGCATGCTGATGGTGACTGGCTTGATTATGAAATCTCGCCAAAGTGGAAATGATCGCGGCCTTATCCTTCGAGTTATTTCAGCAGGGCTCTTCTCGGCTCTCGCATCATTTATGCAACCTCGCTGGATTTTGACTTCAGTTGTTATCGCAATTGTATGGGCGCTGATGTATAAGAACCGAAAAGTTCAAGCGCTTATTCTTATTGGCGTTGTTGGAATCATGGCGATTGCTCCAGCAGTCATGATTCAACGAAATATGAAATCCATTAATAAATCTGTGATCTCAACAAACCTTGGCGTCACAATGAAACTGGGTGCAGGAGACGGAACTCAAGGTGGTTACGCACATACTGGTCCTGATGTTCCATGCGAACCTGTTCCACCTGCAACTGCCGTTACAGATAACGATGTCGTCAAGTGTGTAATCAAGTGGTATGCCGGACACCCTGGTAAATCGATTCGACTCTTCATTAATAAAGGTTGGTTCTACTGGTCACCGTGGTCAGGTCCTTTGGGCAATGGCACCATGGCGCGTAATCCATGGCTAAAAATTGATCCGATTGTAAATATCGCCAAGGGCAGCCAATCAGGAAATGATTTGGTCTATAAATCTGTTGGCCGCGGAATTTCATTCTTCTGGGTGATCGGCTGTATCTCACTTTTCTTCATCGGATTCTTCTGGCTCAGATCGATGAAGGGCATCTACGCCAATCTGGCTTATGCAGCCTTTATCCCCGTCGCTATCTCGTGGCTGGTCTCGATGGGCACTATCGGCGATCACCGATTCCGCATCCCGACGATGACTCTGAGCGTCTTCCTGCAGGTCGTGGGCTACTTTGCCCTGCGCCATAGGGTGAAGACAGGCTCATTTGCCGTGGCTTTGGAGTCAGGAGCTCAGGCGCGATAACCTACGCGCCTGACACATCAGCTATTCGTAAGGAGGTCGCCCATGGGCCGCGGCCGTGCAAAAGCTAAGCAAACTAAGGTTGCACGCGACTTGAAGTACAACTCTCAGGAGATGGACCTCGATCGCCTCACTAAGGAACTCCACGGTGATGTTCCTAATCAGCAGAATCAGGATGATGACGATCCTTTTGCTGAAGGTAATTACATTCCCCGCGCGTGAGACCAACTCCGTACGTAGCATCCCTTCGTATCTACGAACCACTTTCAGCATTTGAACCTGTCGACCGTATTCGTTGGCAGAATATTGATGCATCGATTGATACCAAAAAAGAAGAACAAGCGCTCGCGCTTCGCAGATTAGTTTTTCCTGAACCACCAGCCGTGCGCCCCGACGGCGCACATGTTCTGGATATCAATGGAATTCGTTATGTCTCACCTTGGTCAACTGCAACTCGTTGCTGGGCAGCTCTCGATGATTTTAAAGAATCACTTCCATCATCCATCACACCATTTTTTATTCCGCCATCACTGGAGGAAGTAATTACTACCGGCGTTGATTTACTCGAAGATCGCGTTCCACATATCATCACAGAAAATTGGGTCGTTCCACCCCGATGGTTTTCACTCTTTACTACAGAGGAACGCGTTCGCGGCGAAGATCAAGATGGACTATTCAGTTTTGC
>CAIPLJ010000105.1 GCA_903865885.1 uncultured Actinomycetes bacterium
ACCAAGCTCAACCTGCGTTATTCGCAGATGGCCCCCATCACCACGTGGGAAGAGAAGAACACCGGCAACAACTTGCCCGCGCAGATTGAAATTTATGCAGATAGCGATCACCACGATGAGTACAACTTCATGTTTATCGCTAAAGGTGGCGGCAGCGCTAATAAATCATTCCTATATCAAGAGACAAAGGCTGTACTAAACCCAACTTCATTTATGAATTGGCTCGATGAGAAGTTACGTTCTATCGGAACAGCTGCATGTCCTCCGTATCACCTTGCAATTGTCATTGGTGGAACAAGTGCCGAGCACACAGTCAAGACTGCAAAACTTGCCAGCACCCACTATCTCGATAACTTACCTACATCGGGCGATGCTGCAACCGGCCACGGATTTCGCGATATTGCTCTGGAAGAAGAAGTATTTAAGCTGACTCAGAAGCTTGGAATCGGTGCGCAATTTGGGGGCAAGTACTTCTGTCACGATGTGCGCGTCGTTCGATTGCCTCGTCATGGCGCATCTCTACCCATCGCTATTGCTGTCTCGTGCTCTGCAGATCGTCAGGCAAAGGCGAAGATCACCAAAGATGGAATATTCCTCGAAGAGCTCGAGACTGATCCTGCCCACTTCTTACCTGAGACAACCGATGAGCACCTCGACGATAAGGTCGTGAAGATTGATCTCAATCAGTCAATGGATGCAATCCGCGCCGAGCTTTCTAAGCACCCTGTAAAGACCCGCGTTTCACTGACCGGAACTATTGTGGTTGCTCGCGATATCGCCCATGCAAAGATTAAAGAGATGTTAGATGCGGGCAAGCCAATGCCTGAATACTTAAAGAAATACGCGGTCTATTACGCAGGTCCTGCAAAGACTCCTGTCGGCATGGCATCAGGTTCCTTTGGTCCAACGACTGCAGGACGTATGGATTCCTATGTTGATCAATTCCAATCACATGGCGGATCTCTTGTGATGTTGGCAAAGGGCAATCGTTCAAAGCAAGTGACAGATGCCTGCAAGAGCCACGGTGGTTTCTATCTCGGATCTATCGGAGGACCTGCTGCTCGCCTTGCTCAAGATTGCATTACAAAAGTTGAGGTCTTAGATTTCCCAGAGCTCGGGATGGAAGCTGTCTGGAAGATTGATGTTGTGGACTTCCCAGCATTTATCGTTGTCGACGATAAGGGAAATGATTTCTTTGCGGAAACTATGCGTCCATTAACAATTGGTTCGAAGCCAGAGAATTAAAACTTAGTAATATCGGTGGCTCTGCCATTTTGCCCATGCAGCGCATGGATTGTCATAACGAAGACTGATGTAGTGAAGTCCCCATCGAATCTGGGTCACTGGGTTGGTTCGCCAATCGTTTGAGATGATCTCCATCTTCACCGCTGGCAACGCCTGTGCAATTCCGTGAGCGCCTGAGTTGTAATTATGCGCTTTGTAATTCCAATGGCTCTCTTTGCTCCACAATTTATTGAGGCAGCTGTACTGATCATCGCCCCAAGCAAAATCAGTATTCATGATCGCCTTGGCGACCTTCTTTGCACCCATAATGCTTCGTGCCATTTCAACCTGCTGGCTAATGCCAGCAACAACTGCCATCTCAGCCATTTGGCTGGCAAGAGAACCTTGGGCCGGATTGGAACTGACCGTCAGGCTCTTTGAGTTTGAACTATGAGTATCGGGTAGAGAGACTCGGATCGTCATGGGAAAGTCGAGACCGTAGGCAGTTGGTTGAGCCGCGGCAAGGATGAGAAGTCCGCCGACAGTTGCCCAGAGAGCTGGCTTGGTTGCCCGAGATATGCGCAGGCTGGAGATAGATCTGATAAAGCCGCGAGGGTCTAGCTTCATATCTACTCCTTCCTTCTCTCGATCCACGTCGCAACAAGGCCTCAGATTGAGGCCCAGCGCTTGGGGGAATGGGTTAAGGCTGGCAAGTGATGGGGGGTGTCGCAAATTGTGACCCCCGTGAGTCGCAGATTCTCAGGATTGGGGCGGTCTGTGGATAGGTAAAAGTGCAGGTCAGTTAGGGCAAAGTCCTAAATGTCCTATTTGTCACTGTGAGATTTAAAGAGGGCCCATTCGGGCTTCAGGTGGCAGACACGGGTGAGGGCTATGGGCCTTACGCCGGTGGACCTTCGAGCATCTCGGTGACAAGGGCGGCAATGGGCGAGCGCTCTGATCGAGTCAGGGTCACATGTGCGAAGAGCGGGTGGCCTTTGAGGGTTTCAACTACTGCGACGACGCCATCATGGCGACCAACTCGCAAGTTATCGCGCTGGGCAACGTCGTGGGTCATCACTACTCGCGAGCCTTGTCCGATTCGTGAGAGCACTGTCAGCAGAACACCGCGTTCTAGCGACTGGGCCTCATCGACGATGACAAAAGAATCGTGCAGAGAGCGGCCACGGATGTGGGTCAGTGGCAAGACTTCAATCAATCCGCGATCGATGACTTCATCAATGACCGCTTGGCTGACCAATGCGCCCAAGGTATCGAAGACTGCCTGGGCCCAAGGCGACATCTTCTCGCCTTCGCTTCCGGGCAGGTATCCAAGTTCTTGCCCGCCGACGGGATAGAGAGGACGGAAGATGACAACTTTCTTATGGAGGCGCTTCTCCATCACAGCTTCAAGGCCAGCGCAGAGAGCGAGCGCGGACTTTCCAGTTCCGGCGCGACCGCCGAGAGAGACGATGCCGATGCTGTCATCAAGTAATAGGTCTAGTGCAATTCGCTGTTCTGCAGAACGTCCGTGAAGTCCAAATGCTTGGCGATCTCCGCGGACTAATTGCAGCTGCTTATCTGCAGTGACTCGAGCAAGGGCGCTTCCTTTTTCAGAGTGGAGAACGATTCCTGTATGGACAGGAAATTGGTGAGCGCTTTCATGATCTGCGCGATCGGATGCATAGAGCTCATCGATAACGCTATGGCCGACAGAGACTTCTTCGATGCCGGTCCATCCGCTATTGGAGACAAGTTCTGCAAGATATTCCTGCGCTTCAACGCCGACCGATGATGCCTTAACGCGCAGTGGTAGATCTTTGGTGACCAATACAACGCGCTTTCCATCAGACATCAAATTCTTTGAGATTGCAAGGATGCGCGAATCATTGGTTCCATCACGCAAGAAACCATGTGGCAAGGTACTTAAATCAGTGTGGTTGAGCTCTACTGAAAGTGTGCCGCCCTCAGGGGTAACAGTCAGTGGTGAATCAAGGCGGCCATGTTCGACACGTAAATCATCGAGTGCGCGAAGGGCTGCTCGGGCAAAGTAGCCGAGTTCAGGATGGTCGCGCTTTGTCTCAAGTTCGCCAATGACGGCTATGGGAATGATGACTTCATGTTCTTCAAATCGTTTCATTGCGCCGGGATCTGCCAGAAGTACTGATGTATCTAAAACATATGTTTTACGGGCAGAATTGCTCTTACTTGTCGCAGCCGATTTCGAAGTAGCCAAGGCTTAACCATTCTCTTTAGTTGTGACTAGCCGTATCTCTACGGGGGGAAGAGTGGGTATTGCTTCTGACTCGTAAAAGATAGAACTAACTAATCGGACTATTGGTGCGACACGCCATCAATCAGTGAGACGTCATCCAAAGTTAACGTAGCGGATTTAGCTGTACTTCTTCACAATTCTGCGCTCGGCGATAAATGAGGCGAAGGGCAGAGTGCCAGCTGCAATGAGAGCGAGGATCACGGGCAGCGACATCTTCTTCTGCACTCCAATTTGAAGAGCGGTGAGAATGTAGATGATGTAGAGGTAGCCGTGAGCGATGGGAATGAAGACCATCCACTGATGAGTATCGACAACATGGAAGATATGTTTTGCTGGCATATAGCCGAAGATCAACAGTAAGAGATTGACGCCGCAGAGAATTGCCATGAGGCGAAAGCGAGTAAGAACTCCGAAAGTCTGGGCTTCAGTCATGAGTCAATTCTATTGCCTCGGCGGCTATAAAACGGGAGCCAGAGAATGACCAGCGCCATCAACCACCAGATCACAACGTAGGAAATGTGCTGCCAGTAAAAGCCTGGGACTCCGGAGGTAAGGACGGGAGTTTCGATTCTGGTGCGAGTTACGGCGCCAGATCGAGTGGACTCTGACTTCTCAAGAATGAAGCCATCGAAGAGTTGCATCTGGGTCATACCTGTTAGCAAACTGCTATCGAGGCGCGAAAGTTGTTGCGCAGTATTTTCTGCGCGGTCATCGTTCTGATGTGGCAGCAGCGTTCCAGTGATTTCAACGTTGGTCGACATGACGATCTCTGGGTTGGCAAGGCGATCTTTCCATAGCCCGCGAACAACGAGGATGGCGGTATCGGTCTCATTCTGCAGAAGCGCTACATCCCAATCTGCAATACGACCTTCTCCATCGTTCTGATTCGGCGCTTTGAAATTTGCAATGTAGTGGCCAGAAGTTGAAACTATCTTGCCGATGGATTCTGGCGGAAGACTTCCATTGGCGCTTGCAATATCTGTCAGTGGATATATCTGAGTATCGACAGCTACTGTCGCTGATTTCTTCATATCCTGGGCACGGTGAAGTTGCCAGATGCCGAGTGCGATAAATGATGAGGCGAGAAGAAGTACAAGGAGCCCTTGCCCAAACTTCTTCAACCTAGAGTTCATTCTCCTGATTTTCATCGCCGCGTTTTTGTAGACGTGTGTAGCGCTTATAGAAACTTCGCAAAAGAAGAGTCACTGCCGAAAAGAGCACGATCATTGTGAGCGAGCCAGCCATACCTACTTCGACATCTTTAGCCATGAGACGATTCTCCCATGAGTTCGAAAGAGAGCCAATTCGATTACAACGATCGATATGGAATTAAGCCTTCCACGTCAAAGTTAAATCAAACCTGGGTTCGCTATGCCACTCTCTTCGCTCTCGTAGGCGGTGCATGGATTCTCTGGGCTGGCCTGCATCACTCAAATCCTGCAATTCGCGAAGATCTCATCTCCTTCACAACTCAAGATCCACGTAACCCTGTCATTCGGTATTCAGTACAACGACAGAATGGATCACAAGTAATTACCTGCACATTAACTGCGCGTGATATCGATAAAAATATTGTTGGTCAGATTGATGACTCAATTCCAGCGGGTGAGACCTATATCGAACGAACTATCACGATCCCTACGCGTGCAGATGCGGTCAATGCAGGCATAGCGCGCTGCCGAATTCTCTAATCAATATCAATCCCCTAACATTGACCCTTATGAGTTCACAACAAACGTGGTTAACCCAAGAAGCAGCTGATCGCTTAGCTGCTGAACTCGCACGCCTTGAAGGCGAAGGTCGTAAAGAGATCACAGCAAAGATTGAAGCTGCTCGCGCAGAAGGTGATCTCAAAGAAAATGGCGGATACCACGCAGCTCGTGATGAACAAGGAAAGATGGAAGCTCGCATTCGTCAGCTCAAGCAGATGTTGGAAAATTCCCATATCGGAACACCGCCTGCAAGTGCTGATGGAAAAGTTGGCGCAGGAATGGTTGTTACCGCAGTTATTGCAGGCGATGAGATGAAGTTCTTACTTGGCTCTCGCGAAATCGCATCAGGTGATCTCGATGTCTACTCTGAAAAATCTCCCCTTGGTTCGGCTGTGCTCGGCGCTGATATCGGAGCAACTGTCGCTTACACAGCACCTAATGGTCGGGAAATTAAGGTCGAGATTAAAGCAGCTGAGTTCTACGCTTAATCCACAGAGTGGCGGTATTTACGCAGGCTCAGCGGGATGAAGATCAACATAATAATTACCATGTAAATCAGTGATGTTGTGAGCGGATGCTCGCTTGGGAAAGATCCAGCAGTTGCCCCAAATTGATTCTTTAAACCAAAGAGCTGGCGGCATGCAGCGACCATCGTAGAAACTGGGTTCCACTCTGCGAAGTACTGCAAGATGCGAGGCATTCCAGTTGTTGGAGCAAATGCATTAGATAAGAATGTCAGCGGGAAAGTGACGATAAAGCTGACGTTCTGCACAACGCGGGCATCAGATGCTGAAAGTCCCACAAGAACGCCTACCCACGAGAGTGCGTAACCGAAGAAGAGTAAGAATAAGAATCCCAGTGCAACATTGCCAAGACCTGCAGATGGTCGCCAACCGACGATATATCCAGCGATACCCATGACTGCGAGAACAACAATGTTAAGAAGTGAGTCACCGAGTGTGCGACCCACAACTAGTGCGGATTGAGAAATAGGCAGAGATCTAAATCGATCGATCAAGCCTTTCTTCATATCTTCAGCAAGGCCAGAAGCTGTTCCTGCCAGCGTAAATGCAACGGTTTGCACGAAGATTCCTGGCATTAAAAGCTGCACGTATCCCCCAGGTTGGCCCGTACTAATTGAGCCACCAAATACAAAACGGAAGAGAAGTACAAACATCACAGGTTGAATTGTCGAGAAGATGAGG
>CAIPLJ010000106.1 GCA_903865885.1 uncultured Actinomycetes bacterium
GTTAGAAGCCACGATAGACCTGCTCTTCTATTTGGCATTGGAGATTCAATCACCAAGAGCAATATCGATATTCGCTCCGCCATTGTTACAACTCTTGGTGCTGAAGCAATTGACACCTTATATGTCACAGAAATTGGTGGTGGCTCGCTCACTCCCGCACGAGCCGAAGAGGTCGCAACCCGTTTGAGGTCTGCGCTCAAGTAGAGTTCCACCACTATGTTCGACACACTCTCCAGCAAATTTGCAGGCGCATTGAGTGCGCTTCGCTCCCGTGGAAAAATCTCGGAAAAAGATATCGATGCAACAACTTCAGATATTCGTCAGGCGCTGCTGGAGGCAGATGTTGCCCTCGAAGTTGTTGAAAGCTTTACCCAGAAAATTCATGAGAAATCTCTTGAGGTACTGCCAACGCTGCAATCTGGCACCAATCAAGCGCAAGCAATCTTTGATGTCGTAAATGGCGAACTCACCGAAATACTTGGTGGGGGAGCTCGTCGCGTTCGTCTGGCTAAGAATCCGCCAACTGTGATCATGCTTGCAGGGCTACAAGGCGCTGGTAAAACAACGCTTGCTGCAAAGCTTGCAAAGTTCTTTAAAGATCAAGGTGATACTCCAATCCTGATTGCATCAGATCTGCAGCGCCCAAATGCAGTCAATCAACTCCAAGTTGTTGGTCAAGCAGCTGGCGTTCCCGTCTTTGCACCTGAACCCGGTAATGGAATCGGTAACCCTGTAAAGGTTGCGCAAGATGGAATCGCATTTGCGAAGTTGAAACTTCACAACATTGTCATTGTTGATACTGCAGGACGCCTCGGCGTAGATGAAGAGTTGATGAAGGAAGCTATCGCAATTCGCGATGCAGTTAATCCAGATGAAATTCTCTTCGTAGTAGATGCCATGATTGGACAGGATGCAGTCCGCACAGCAAAGGCATTCCAAGATGGCGTTGGTTTTGATGGGGTAGTACTAACAAAACTAGATGGCGATGCACGCGGTGGCGCGGCTCTATCCATTGCAGCCCTTACTGGCCGTCCGATTATGTTTGCATCAACAGGTGAAAAATTATCTGATTTCGAAATCTTCTATCCCGATCGCATGGCATCTCGCATCCTCGGAATGGGCGATGTTGCAACTCTTGCAGAGCAAGCCAAGAAAGCCTTTGACGGTGACTCTGCTAAAAAGCTCGAAGATAAGTTCATTGCCGGTGAAGATTTCACTCTCGATGATTTCCTCGAGCAAATTGAGGCGATGTCAAAGATGGGCTCCATGGGCAAGTTACTTGGCATGTTGCCAGGAGCTGGCCAGATGAAGAAGCAGATTGATAACTTCGATGAATCAGAGATAACTCGCACTAAGGCGATTGTGCAATCAATGACGCCGCTTGAACGTCGCGATCTCAAAGTTCTCAACGGTTCACGCCGAGCACGCATTGCACTGGGTGCTGGTCGTAAAGTCTCAGATGTAAATGCACTGGTTGATAAATTCACAGCTGCGCAGAAGATGATGAAGCAGATGCGCAATGGCGGGATGCCTGCGGGAATGCCGCCGGGAATGCCGGGTATGCCACCTGCACCTAAAAAGGCAGCCCCCATTCAAAAGAAGAAGTCGAAGTCTGGAAACCCCGCCAAGCGAGCGTTGGAAAACGGCTGATTTCCACATTGTGAGCGTAACTGGCAAGATAAGCCACCTGTTACAGGGCCCTCTACCCCGGTAACAATCCAATCCACAGTTGGACCTCTTGGCTACGCACCCCGCTGTAGCAAATTGGTACGACACACTTTTTAGGAGCACTACTTCTTTGTCAACAAAAATTCGTTTAATGCGCATGGGAAAAATCCGCACACCATATTTCCGCATCGTCGTTACAGATTCACGTAAGGCGCGTAACGGTCTCTCAATTGAAGAGATCGGTCGCTACGTTCCAGGTCAAGAACCATCAATCATCGAAGTTAATTCAGAGCGCGCTCTGTACTGGCTCGGCGTTGGTGCACAAGCTTCAGAGGCTGTAGAGGCGCTCTTGAAGGTGACCGGAGATTGGCAGAAGTTCAAGGGTCTTCCAGGAACTGAAGGCACGCTACGTTTTGCAGCACCAAAGCCACATAAGAGCGTTGCATATGAAGCAGCTGTAAAGGCTGCTGCTGCAGAACCTGCAGAAGGTGCAACAACGCTGAAGAAGAAGGCGCAAGAGAAGCTTGCTGCTAAGGCAAACCCTGTAGTTGAAGTGTCCGAACCAGCTGCGGTTGCAACTGAGTCCGAGGTTCCAGCAGTAGAAGCGGTTACAGAAGATGTCGTAGTAGCCGAAGTAACGGAGGCACCAGTAGCAGAAGCAACTGAAACTCCTGAAGCAGAAGCGGCAGCAGAGTAATAATGATTGATGAAGCTCTCGAACATCTCGTAAAGGGAATCGTTGATAACCCTGACGATGTCAATGTCAAAGAGAAGACACACCGTCGTGGCACTACGCTCGAAGTTCGTGTTAATCCTGACGATATCGGCAAGGTAATCGGTCGTAATGGACGTACAGCAAAGGCGCTTCGCACAGTTGTAAGCGCACTTGCTGGTCGCTCAGTACGTGTCGATCTCATCGATACCGACGAGGTTCGTTAACTCTTTAACACCCATGAAATTAAACGTGGGCCGTATCGGTAAAGCTCACGGGATTCTTGGTGAAGCAACTATCGAAGTCCGTACAGATGAAGCAGAAGATCGCTTTGCTATCGGCGCAGTCTTAGAGACAGAAAACCACGGTGAATTAACCGTGGTTTCTGCACGTGTACACAATGGCATCTTGCTCCTTGGTTTTGAAGGAATTGAAGACCGCAATGCGATTGAAGGCCTACGTAATGAACTGCTCTATACAGATGTAGATATCGATGCACCTGGCCTTGATGAAGATGATTATCACGTCTTGCAATTGGTTGGCTGCAAAGCATTTCTAGTCGATGGCGACGAATTTGGCGAAGTCACCGATGTTCTTAACTTGCCAGGCCAAGATGTACTGTCGATTAAGACGGTATCGGGTGAAGTTCTCATACCTTTTGTCCGCCAACTTGTTCCCGTTGTTGATATCAAAGCAAAGCGAATGACTGTTATTCCTCCAGAGATTGATGGGGTTGTCTGATGAAAATCGATGTCATTTCAATCTTTCCTGAGTATTTATCTCCACTACAACTCTCGCTTTTGGGTAAGGCGCAGAGCGCTGGCTTAGTAGATATTGCAGTTCATGATCTACGAGCCCAGACAAACGATAATCACAATACTGTCGATGACACCCCGTACGGTGGTGGTGCTGGAATGGTGATGCTTCCCGAGGTGTGGGCAAAGAGCATTGACTCAGTTATTTCAGATGGCGCAGACCTCATCATTCTTACTCCAGCCGGAAAGCGCTTTAACCAGAAGATGGCTGCGCAATTTTCTACATCACAGCAATTGATTTTTGCATGTGGTCGCTACGAAGGTATCGATGATCGCGTACGTCAGTACTACTCACAACCCGAATTCCAGTCTCGCAATATTCAAGTCCATGAAGTCTCTATTGGAGATTACGTACTTGGTGGGGGAGAAGTTGCATCGATGGTCATGATCGAAGCGATTACTCGACTTATTCCTGGTGTACTGGGCAATCCTGAATCGCTCAGTGAAGAGTCACATAACAGCGATGGTTACCTCGAATATCCCAATTTCACCAAGCCTCAAGAGTGGCGTGGTATCCCAGTTCCCGAGATTCTTTTGAGTGGTAACCACCAAGAAATAGCGAAGTGGCGCACTCAACAGGCAGAAAAGCGCGCAAAAGATAATCTCTAACTCGTAAGTAACTCACTCTCTACCGTACTGTTGCGCCCATGAGCGAAGAGTCAGCACGTATTCAGGCACGTCTGATCCGTGATCTCGAACCTGTCGTAGCAGTCGAATTCGAACGCCACCTTTCAGTTCAGAAGAACTGGTACCCACACGAGTATGTCCCATGGTCTGAAGGTCGCGACTATGCAGGCCCACTCAATGGTGATGCGTGGGAGGCGAAAGATTCGCGCCTGACTTCTGTTGCGCAAGATTCACTTGTTCTCAATCTTCTTACCGAAGATAACTTGCCTAGTTATCACACAGAAATTGCAATCTCGATGGGTCGCGATGGTGCGTGGGGAAACTGGATTGAACGATGGACAGCTGAAGAAGCTCGCCATGCAATTGTTATTCGTGATTACCTCATGGCAACTCGTGGAGTAGATCCATACGAACTCGAAGATCTGCGCATGGCTCATATGTCACTCGGTTACCAGACACCGTATGAGAACGATATGTTGCATACAATCGCATACGTTTCATTCCAAGAGCTTGCAACCCGTATCTCTCACCGCAATACCGGAAAGATTTCAGAAGATCCGATTGCAGAGGGAATGATGCAGCGCATCGCACTCGATGAAAATCTTCATATGCTCTTCTATCGCAATACTCTTTCAGCAGCGCTCGATATGGAACCTAATGCTGCAATGCGTGCTATCACCGATGTGGTCACAAACTTTGATATGCCTGGCGCCAATATGCCTGGCTTTGGTCGCAAAGCTGTACAAATTGCCTTGGCTGGAATCTACGATTTGCAACAGCACCTCGACGATGTTGTCGCGCCGGTTCTTCGCGCATGGAATGTTTTCGAGCGAAATGATCTCTCCGGTGATGGCCTCAAGGCTCGTGATGAACTCAAAACCTTCATGGATCAGACATATAAGGTTGCAGCAACATTTAACGATAAGCGTGAAGTTCACTTCGAGCGTCAGATAGCTCGAGGCATCGCACCAATTCGCATCACTAACTAGACCTCAAATAAGATAGGCGCCATGACGCGCACATATCTTGTTGAGACCTACGGGTGTCAGATGAATGTGCACGATTCCGAACGTATCGCAGGTCTTTTGGATGAAGCTGGATACATTCCAGTTCTCGAAGGCGCACAAGCAGATATTGTCGTCTTTAACACATGTGCAGTGCGGGAAAATGCCGACAATAAACTCTATGGAAATTTAAGTTTCTTGGCTCCCATCAAGAAGGCTAACCCTGCAATGCAGATTGCAGTTGGTGGATGCCTTGCTCAGAAGGATCAGTCACTCATTCTGAAGAAAGCTCCTTATGTCGATGTAGTCTTTGGAACGCATAATGTTGGCTCGCTTCCAGTTCTGCTAGAGCGGGCACGTATTGAGGAAGAGTCTCAAATTGAAATCCTCGAAGCGCTTGAACACTTCCCTTCAACACTTCCCGCTCGTAGATTCTCAGCCTTTACTTCGTGGGTCTCAGTCTCTGTTGGGTGTAATAACACCTGCACCTTCTGCATCGTTCCTACACTTCGTGGAGTCGAGAAAGACCGCCCAGCATCTGATGTGCTCAAGGAGATGCGTGCGCTCGTTGAGCAAGGAGTCATCGAAATAACGTTGCTGGGCCAGAATGTGAACGCCTATGGTGTCGAGTTCGGAGATCGTGGAGCATTTGCAAAGTTGCTGCGCGAAGCAGGAAAAATTGAAGGACTCGAGCGCGTTCGCTTTATGTCACCGCATCCTCGTGATTTCACCGACGATGTGATCGATGCAATGGCTCAGACAAAGAATGTAATGCCACACCTGCACATGCCTTTGCAATCTGGCTCTGATGCAATTTTGCAGAGTATGCGCCGCTCATATCGCACCGATAAGTATTTAGGAATCCTCGAACGAGTTCGCATTGCAATGCCGCACGCGATGATTACGACAGATATCATCGTAGGTTTTCCTGGTGAGACCGAAGAAGATTTCCAAGGAACTCTCGATATTGCAACACAGTCACGATTCGCAGCCGCCTACACATATAAGTATTCGATCCGCCCTGGCACTCCAGCGGGTGCGATGGACAACCAAGTCCCTGAAGATGTTGTGGGCGAGCGATACACACGCCTGCACGAACATCAACAGAAAATTTCGCTATCCGTCAATCAAGAAGCTATTGGTAAAACCCATCGCGTAATGGTCTCTGAGATCGAAGGTCGTCGCGATGAAGCTCAATCACGTATGACAGGACGCTCAGAAGATTTCCGACTGGTGCACTTCAGTAGTGAAACAGATGCAAGACCTGGAGATTTCGTTGATGTAAAGATCTCAGAGAGTTCGGCGCACTACTTGATCGGCGATTCTGAAGGTGTCATCCGCACACGTGGGGGAGATGCGCATGCCGCACGCACTGCGCCCGCTGCTCCTGCAGCAACTATCTTAGGAATGCCAAAGGTTCGTGCATGAGTCGAGTGATTGTCATCTGTGGTGCAACTGCGACAGGTAAGAGTGATATCGCTATTGAAGTTGCACAAGCTATAGGGGCTGAGATTATCAACGCTGATTCAATGCAGCTCTACCGTGGAATGGATATCGGAACCGCAAAACTCAACGTTGAAGAACGACAAGGGATCCCACATCACCTTCTCGATGTTCTCGATGTGAGTGAAGATTCCACAGTTGCCTGGTATCAAGATAGAGCTCGCGCTGCGATTACAGAGATTCATAGCCGCGGCAAAGATGCAGTCATCGTCGGTGGAACCGGTCTCTATATCAAAGCGATATTAGATGATCTTAATTTTCCTGATACTAATCCAGAGGTGCGTGCCAAGCTTGAAGCGCAATCCCTTGAATTCGGGTCTGCATCTCTCTTTGAGCGATTGAAAGAGTTAGATCCTGCTGCAGCGTTAGCAATCGACCAGGCAAACACACGCCGCATCATTCGCGCACTTGAAGTTATTGAGATCACCGGCCAGCCTTTTACAGCGAACCTGCCGCGAGAAGATAGCTCGAGATATCCCGATGCACTGCAATTTGGACTCGTTATGGATCGCGATCATTTACGTGAACGGATCGATCTTCGCGTCGATCGCATGTGGGAAAGCGGATTTGTTGCAGAGGTAGA
>CAIPLJ010000107.1 GCA_903865885.1 uncultured Actinomycetes bacterium
AACGACTTGTTCCTCGAAATGACCGAGACGGGCGTTATCAATAAGACAGCCTTGGTCTTCGGTCAGATGGATGAGCCACCTGGCACGCGTCTTCGTGTTGCTCTATCAGCGCTCACAATGGCTGAGTACTTCCGTGATGTTCAAAAGCAGGATGTATTGCTCTTCATCGATAACATCTTCCGCTTTACTCAGGCAGGTTCTGAAGTATCAACACTTCTCGGCCGTATGCCATCTGCAGTGGGCTACCAGCCAACACTTGCAGATGAAATGGGTCAGCTTCAGGAGCGTATTACTTCAACACGTGGTCACTCGATTACATCTATGCAGGCAATTTACGTTCCTGCAGATGACATCACCGACCCAGCTCCACACACAACATTCGCCCACTTGGATGCAACAACAGTGTTGTCTCGTCCGATTTCAGAGCTTGGTATCTACCCAGCTGTGGATCCGCTCGATTCATCATCTCGAATCCTTGATCCTCGCTATATCGGCGAGCACCACTTCCGTGTTGCTAACCGCATCAAGCAGATCTTGCAGCGCTATAAGGATCTTCAGGACATCATCGCAATTCTCGGTATCGACGAATTGTCTGAAGATGACCGGGTTCTTGTAGGTCGTGCACGTCGTATCCAGCGCTTCTTGTCACAGAACACATTCGTGGCGAAGGTCTTTACTGGTATCGAAGGTTCATTCGTTCCACTTGCAGACACAATCGCAGCATTCGAAGCACTTGCTGATGGAAAGTACGATCACCTTCCTGAACAAGCATTCTTTATGTGCGGAGGCCTCGACGATGTTGAGCGCCGTGCTGCAGAATTGGCAAAGAACTAAACCATGGCTCTTAACGTCGCACTAGTATCGCCAACACAACAGGTGTGGTCCGGGCAGGCATCATTTGTCTCAGCTCGCACCACAGAAGGTGACCTTGGAGTTCTTCCAGGTCACGCACCTTTGTTTGGCGTACTAGTCGACGGAGCTGTCAGCATCAAAGGAACCGACGGAACGACACAGGAATTCACTGTACGTGGAGGCTTCTTATCAGTCTCTAACGATAACGTTTCAATTCTTACTGAATCAGTAGGCTAATTACTCTCTAGAAACTTTGGCACCGAGTTCTACAAGCTGCTCAGCAAAGTTTGGATAACCGCGATCAATATGGAACGCGCCATCAACTGTTGTTTCACCTTCAGATACAAGCGCTGCAAGAACTAATCCGGCACCTGCGCGAATATCAGTTGCCTCAACAGGTGCACCAGATAGCTGTGGAATACCGTCGATAGAGGCGTGGTGGCCATCGACTGTGATCTGAGCGCCAAGGCGCATCAGTTCGTTGACGAACATAAAGCGTGATTCAAAGACGTTTTCTGTGACTATTGAATGACCTTCAGCGACTGCATTCATGCCGATAATGAATGGAAGTAAGTCGGTGGCAAATCCTGGATAGGGAAGTGTGGCAACATCGATTGCACGAGGACGTTGATTCATCTGAACACGTATTCCATCTTGTGTGGAAGTGATGATTGCACCAGCAGACGCTAATTTCTCAAGCATAACTTCCATGTGATCTGCTCGGCCACCGTGGATAGTGATATCACCTTGTGTCATTGCAGCAGCAAATGCCCATGTGCCAGTGATGATGCGATCAGTGATAGTTGTGTGATCAGTTGGCTTGAGTTCCTTAACGCCTGTGATGGTGATTGTTGGAGAGCCTAGGCCTTGAATCTGTGCACCCATCCCGATGAGAAATTCGCCTAGGTCTACTAAATCTGGTTCGCGTGCTGCGTTATCGATTGTTGTAACGCCCTTGGCAAGGACTGCAGCGGTCATCAAGTTCTCTGTTGCACCCACTGATGGGAAATCTAAATCGATTGATGTTCCTGTTAAACCGTTGGGTGCTTCAGCGATGACATAACCATGTTCAACATGCGCTTTTGCACCGAGGGATTCAAGGCCCTTGATATGGAAATCTAGGCCGCGAGATCCGATTGCATCTCCACCGGGAAGTGCGACTTCAGCTTTTCCAACGCGTGCTACGAGAGGGCCGAGAACATTGATTGATGCACGCATCTTGCGAACGAGATCGTAATCGGCGCGATGTAGTGGTTGCGCTGGGACATCGATTGTGACCGTTGAATCACCGCGCACAACTGTGCAACCAAGGCGTGTAAGTAGGTCGGCCATGATGTCGACATCGGCAATATCTGGAACATTGCGGATAGTGGTTTTACCGACCGCTAAAAGGGATGCAGCCATAAGTTTAAGGACAGAATTCTTAGCGCCTGTAACCGATACTTCGCCCTCAAGGCGGCAGCCTCCGGTGATCCGGAAGCGGTCGTTGGACGAAGATGCCATATCCGAATACTACTTATAGGCTAGGGACATGGTTAATTTAACGCGTATTTACACAAAGACAGGCGATGACGGAACTACATCTCTTGGAGATATGAGCCGTACTTCAAAGAATGACCCTCGTCTTGAAGCATATGCAACCGTTGATGAAGCAAACTCAACAATTGGTGTTGTGCTTGCAACTGATGAATTATCCGACGATGTTCGCGCACTCTTAGTGCGTATTCAAAATGACATGTTCGATGTGGGCGCAGATCTTTGTACTCCAGTTGTTGATTCACCCGCTTTTGAACCATTGCGTGTTCTTGAATCACAGATTGTTTATCTAGAAGAACAAATCGATAAATACAACAAGGACCTCGAAGCGCTTCGATCATTTGTATTGCCATCAGGAACTCCAGCTGCTGCTCATCTTCATGTGGCTCGCACAGTTGTGCGTCGCGCAGAACGACGCACGTGGGCTGCAATCCATGCATTTGGTGGGGGAGTAAATCCACTCACTGCGAAATATCTCAACCGTTGTTCAGATCTACTCTTTGTTCTAGCGCGCCATGCAAATAAGAAGATCGGCGATCAGTTGTGGGTTCCAGGCGCTAACCGCTAGAAAGTATTGAGATGAGCGCGAGCTGCGTTCTCCTCTTTAGGAAATACAAAGATTCGTGGGCCATCTTTAGTATGGGTAAGCGTTGCCTTAATCCCTACTGCGACTAACTTTTGGCGAACTATTTCACCCTCGATGTGATTGAGAGGGGAGGCAACTGGAACGAGAGATCCATATTCGTTTTCACTTCCAGGCCGCGGCGAACGCTCAACAAGAGATTTTCCTCGAGCAGAGGTCCAGCGCAACATGAAGATGAGAAAAAGAACTGCAGGGAAGCCGGCCAGGCTCATAAAGAAGAGTTTGTTATCAACTCCGCCAAGCATCGATTAGCCCACCTTTGTAAACGTTACGGCTTGCAACCCTTCGGGACGCACCTCTTGGTGGCACACGACATCAATGCTGTCGACGTATTCTAAACTTTCAAGAGCTTCTGGCGTAATAAGCAGAATAGTCTTAACTTCACGTGAAGTACTCCCATTTGTAACAGTCTGAAGAGTGCCCAGTAAATCCTTATTCTGTGCATATACCTTGGAATCAACTTCCCACCAGAGACATCCTTGTTCTGCAGCTACCTGCACCGCTCCACATACAAACTTTGTGCATGCGGCAACTTGTGTCGCAAGATTTCCCTTTGCTGAAATTACCCCCACCAACTCTTTGCTATTTGGCACCTTTGCATAGATACCACTTTCCGGTGGTGCGAAACCAGCAGGAGGCCATGCAGGTTTTGGTGAAGGCGATACCGAAATCTTCTTACGGGGTTTTGGTTTAGGTTTGGGCTTTGGTTTCACTGTTGGTGTGGCAGTGGCAGCAGATGTTGGGTTGGCAGTGCTCTTAGATGTCGACGTTGGTTTTGCGGAAGTTTTTGTAGTTGGCTTGGTAGTTGCTTTAGCAGTGCTCTTTACCGTCGCTGTGGCAGTTGCTTTAACCGATACCTTGGCTGTTGTTTTGGCAGTTGCTTTCACTGTCGGTGATGGCGTTGGCTTCTTTGTTGCAGCCTGTGCAGCGCTTCCTGATATCGCAAGTGCGAATACTAGGAAGAGTACAACTTTCCTCAATCGCGCTCCCACTTGAAGCTGCGAATCGCCCAGATCAGACCAATTACGAGCCATGCTCCAATAATGGCAAAGGTGCGACCAGTTTCCCAATTACCAGCAACTTCACGCCTAGCAAATGAGTCAGGGAGGAAGACAGATCGCGCACCTTGTGTCATCCACTTCAGAGGAAATATCGCTGCAACTTGTTGCATCCAGTGAGGAAGTTGCGTGAAGACAAAGAAGACGCCGCTAAAGAATTGCAGAACTATGACAACAGGTGAGACGACAGCTGATGCGCCTCGACCGCTCTTTGGAACATTAGAAAATGCGATTCCAAGAACTGTAGAACATGCGCTACCAAGAACGAGCAGTGCAAGAAGTAGTAGCCATTTGTGCGCGGTTGTTGGCAGATTGACGCCGAAGAAAATTACACCAGCGGCAAGCAGGAGAAAGACTTGAATCAGCATGCTTAAGGTGACCAAAATTGCCTTGCCGATGAAGTAGCTGCTGGCTGGCATTGGAGTACCACGTAAGCGTTTGAGGGTTCCGAAATCTCGCTCCACGGGAATCATGATGGCGAGTTGTTGGAAACCAGTATTGACCATTCCGGATGCAATCATGCCTGCCACGAAGTACTGGCTAAATGTCACGCCCTTGGCAATGGAGTTGGAGAAGACAGATCCGAAGATTGCGAGCAAGATCAGCGGAAAGAGCATTGTGAAAACTACAGATT
>CAIPLJ010000108.1 GCA_903865885.1 uncultured Actinomycetes bacterium
CAGTACATCACCGTTACAAGTGCAACGAAGAAGTACCTCATCGCATCTGTCGTAAAGCGCGTTGATAAAGCGATGTTCGATGTCATTGCACTTGCTCAAGCAGATAAGCAATATCTCGATATTCTCGATTCCGATGCCGGAATTTATGGTCGTCGATATGGCATTACCGGGGGCGGAATCGAATTCAGCATCCGTTCCAGCACTTTGCTCGCACTGAGTGAGGCAATTAACGTGGCAGCAGCCACAGCGGAGAAAATTCCAGCCTAGCTTTCAAGTTGTAGTTGAGACTTTTTAACTGGATTTGTTTTCGTAATCAAAAATTTACATTTTTTCCGCTTAATTCGCCTCTCGATTGGCTCGTAAAAGTTGAGTAAATGGATAGCATTCCCGTAACTAAACCCGGCCAAACGGCAGGGCAATCCCTCTGGAGGAGTACTTTGAAAAAATCAATTAAGTGGGTAACACTACTTGCGGCTGTTTCATTAATCGCAGGTGTGGCTGTTGCTCCAGCATCTAATGCTGCAAAGACAAAGGCTTGTATCGCGCTAGACACTGGCGGAGTAGACGATCACTCATTCAACGCATCAGCATGGGCAGGAGCTCAAGCTTCAGCATCACTAGCTGATGTTTCATATCTTCCATCAGCATCGGCTGCAGATTACGCGCCAAATATTAAGAAGTTTGTTGACCAGAAGTGCGATCTAATTATTGGTGTTGGCTTTGCAATTAGCTCTTCAATTGTTGCTTCAGCAAAAGCAAACCCAACAATTAAGTACGCAGTTGTTGACGATGCAGCACTAGATTGCAACGCTGATTATTCAGTTTGTAATCCAGTAGCAAACGTTAAGGGACTTACCTTCTCAACAGATCAGTCAGCATTTATGGCGGGTTACCTTTCTGCTGGTTATTCAAAGACTGGAACAGTTGCCACTTACGGTGGAGCTCCATACCCAACTGTGACAATCTTCATGGATGGCTTTGCTAATGGTGTTGCTTACTACAACAAGATCAAGCATAAGAAGGTCAAGGTTCTTGGCTGGGATCCAGCAAATCCAAAGGCAGGCGTATTCGTTGGTGACTTCGCAAATACAAATAAGGCTCTCTCACTCTCACAAGGCTTTGAACAGCAGGGTGCAGATGTGATCATGCCTGTAGCTGGTGGACTTGGCGCAGCAACAGCTGGTCAGTCAATGAAGAGTGGAAAGTCAGTAACTATCTGGGTTGACTCAGATGGATACTTCGCTGCTCCACAATTCAAGTCAGTACTTCTAACAAGCGTTGTCAAGGAAATTGGCGCCTCAGTTAAATCTGCAATCACAGATGTCTCTAAGGGCACTTTCACTAACACTGCCTATGTTGGTACTTTGGCAAATAAGGGTGTTTCATTGGCACCTACTCACGACTTATCCTCTAAGGTTCCATCACGCCTTGCAGTAGAAGTTCGTCAAATTGGTTTGAAGATCTCTGGTGGAACTCTCAAATCTAAGTAAGTAACAGTATAAAAGTACGGGGATCTCACTTGAGGTCCCCGTACTTTTATTTGCATTAAAGGAATATGATTGAGCCAGAGGCAGAAATCGCCTGACGGTTAATGCGAAGTGCTATTGAAGTTGAAAGGTTAGTTAGTGTCACTCGAGCTGATCGGCATCACCAAGAGATTTGGCGAACTTGTCGCTAACGACGCCATCGATCTTAAGGTTGGCGACGGCGAAATCTTGGCAATTCTTGGCGAAAACGGCGCAGGTAAGTCAACGCTCATGAATATTGTCTATGGGTTGCTGCGTCCAGATTCTGGCGAAATCAAAGTTGATGGAAAAGTTGTTGCTATCACTGAGCCTAATGATGCTCTTGCTTCTGGAATCGGCATGGTCCACCAACACTTCATGTTGATTCCTGTATTTACTGTTCTTGAAAATATCATTTTGGGCCACGAAGAGACCTCACAGTTTGGGAAATTAAATTTAACCCAGGCGCGAGAGAAGCTCTTATCGCTAGCTGCTAATTTTGGTTTTGAAATCGACCCCGATGCCATCATTGAAGATCTCCCAGTAGGTGTTCAGCAGCGAGTTGAAATCCTTAAAGCGCTTATGTATGACGCCAAAGTATTGATTCTGGATGAGCCAACGGCAGTGTTGACGCCGCAAGAGACCGATGAACTTATAGAAGTTATTAAGCGACTGCGTACGCAAGGTACATCCATAATCTTTATCTCCCACAAACTCCGTGAAGTAAAGGCTCTGGCCGATCGCATCACAGTTATTAGGCGCGGTAAGGTCGTTGCAACAGCAGATCCATCGGCTTCACAAGAAGAGTTGGCGTCTCTCATGGTTGGACGCCCCGTAAACCTTGTTCCGGACAAGACTAGCCACGAGATTGGCGAGAAAGTGTTAGAAGTTTCAGGCTTAACGGTCTCTGATCCAACAGGTCGTGCCCTAGTAAGTAATATCTCCTTCGATGTGCGCGCCGGCGAAATTCTTGCCGTCGCTGGAGTTCAGGGAAATGGCCAATCAGAACTTGCGCAGGCGCTTCTTAATTTAGAAGACCATGTGAATGGTTCGATCAAACTTGGGACTCAAGAAGTAGTTGGACTTTCAGTACGCCACACACTTGATGCAGGAATTGCTTATATCCCTGAATCTCGCGAGCTCGATGGCCTAATCTCTTCATTTTCAATCGCGGATAATTTAATTCTCGATACTCATCGAGAGAAACCTTATTCACGCGGAATTTTGATTTCAGATAGCGCAGTTGAATCCGATGCCGAAGTCAAAGTAAAAGAATTTGATATCCGTGCCCTTTCAATCAGCGATCCTGCATCATCTCTTTCGGGTGGAAATAAGCAGAAGGTAGTACTTGCTCGAGAGCTATCAAGGCCACTGAAGCTATTAGTTGCTTGTCAGCCAACTCGAGGCCTCGATGTAGGCTCTATCGAGTTTGTGCATGAACGCATACTCGCTGAACGAGATGCTGGCAGAGCAGTACTTCTCTTCAGTACAGAGCTTGATGAAGTTCTGGCGCTAGCTGATCGAATTGCAGTGATGTATGCAGGAAAGATTCTTGAAATCGTAGATGCTCAAGTCACTCGAGAAAAACTAGGATTACTCATGGCAGGTATCTCTCAATGAAGAAATTTTTAGATCGAGTTCTAGGAACCGCGCTCCTGCCGGCGCTCTCCTTCGTGATGGCATTCTTTATCTCTGGTTTTGTCATTGCGCTCTCGGATTCAAAGGTTCTCAAACTTATCCATTCACCAGGTAAATTCATCACCACAGCGCTCTCAACTGTTGGTAATGCATACCTAGCTCTCTTTCAAGGTTCGATCTATGATCCCAATCTCGCTCGGGGTAAAGGTTTTCTGCAAGGTCTCTATCCACTCTCAGAGACAATCGTTACAGCGACACCTCTTATATTGACTGGCCTAGCAGTAGCGCTTGCATTCCAATCAGGTCTCTTTAACATTGGTGCGCAAGGCCAATTTATATTTGGTGCAATTTCTGCATCGTATGTCGGATTTCACTTCATCATGAACCCCATACTCCACGTATTTCTTGGCCTGTTAGCAGGTGTTGTAGCTGCTGCGCTATGGGCAGGTTTTGTGGGACTTCTCAAAGCACGCACCGGAGCTCACGAAGTAATTGTTACGATTATGATGAATTACATCGCTGGATTCTTTATCTTATGGATTCTAAAAACGACAGCCTTCCTTCGTCCCCATCGCATTGATCCAATTGCACCAGAAGTAAATATCAGTGCTCGACTTCCGCATCTTGCTGGGGCAAACTTTAGATTGCATGCTGGAATTCTCATCTCATTGCTAGCGGCCTATTTTGTATGGTGGCTCTTGAATCGCACGACAATTGGTTTCCGTTTCCGTGCAGTTGGTGCCAACGCAGCCGCTGCAAAGACTGCAGGTATTTCTGTTGGAGCAGTCACGATTTCGACGATGGCTCTCTGCGGTGCTCTTGCCGGCCTTGGCGGCGCAGTTCACGTGCTTGGCAGTGAATACGCCCTCACCGCCGATATCGCCGGAAGTTTTGGCTTTGATGCGATAACCGTTGCTCTCCTAGGGCGTGCAAAACCACTAGGAACTGTCTTTGCTGCTCTGCTCTTTGGTGCACTTCGCACAGGTGGACGAACTATGCAGTCCAATACCACCACTCCGCTCGATATTGTCTTGGTAATTCAGGCGCTCATCGTGCTCTTTATCGCAGCGCCGGCTCTTGTGCGTTTTGTCTTTAGAATCAAGAACCTTAAGACTCAAGATGCAATGACATCTAAGGGTTGGAACGGCTAATGAAATCAACTCTTGCGAAATTATCGCTGAAAACATTGACAGCAACCCAACGCCGTCAAACGCGTCTATTAATTGTGCTCTTTATTCTCTCACTAGTTGAACTGAAAGCTTTCGGTGTGAGCAACCATGCTCACGCTAAGACTACATTTGGATTCACACTTGGAAGGGAATGGGTCATCATTGAAAAGTGGATGATCGATTCTCGCACCGGCTGTTTCATATTTTCTTCACTCGCAGTATTGGGTTCTCTCGTAGGACTTGCACGCGTTCGAGTGAAGAAGGGGCCAGGGCTCGGTATTGGTTTAGCCAGCTTCTCGCTGATGATGGGATTCCTATGTTGGGCAGCTGCTGGAAAGTTCATTCCAATTACCGGGATGCTTCAAGGGAGCTTGCTCCTTGCCGTTCCGCTTGTATTCGGTTCGATGTCTGGACTTTTATGTGAACGTTCAGGCGTAATCAATATTGCTATTGAGGGCCAACTCCTTGCAGGCGCTTTTGCATCTGGCGTGGTGGCGAGCCTTACTCATAAAACAACGTGGGGCTTATTGGTTGCACCTCTTGCTGGTGCGCTCATTTCGACTCTCTTGGCAACATTTGCAATCAAGTTCTCGGTAGATCAAGTAATTTTGGGCTTCGTACTCAACGTTCTTGTTATTGGCTTAACAAACTTTCTCTACAAAAAGCTCTTAATTCCTTATCAAAGTACGTGGAATTCAGGACCATCCTTCTCGCACATCGAGATTCCAATCATTGGAAAGATTCCAATCATTGGTCCGATATTTTTCAATCAAACTGTGATTGTCTATCTGATGTACATCATCGTCGCAACAATTACCTTCTCGCTCTTTCGCACCAAGTGGGGGCTACGTACGCGCGCTATTGGAGAGCATCCATCTGCTGCAGATAGTGTGGGCATCGATGTCAATAAACTTCGCTTTCGCAACGTGGTGATTGCTGGATTAGTTTCAGGTCTTGGCGGCGCCTACTTTACGGTCGGATCAGTTGGAACTTTTGGAAAAGAGATGACCGCTGGTGCAGGCTTTATTGCACTGGCGGCGCTGATCTTTGGTAAGTGGACCCCGATGGGTGCCCTCAGTGCAGCGCTACTCTTTGGTTTCGCAGATGATTTACAAGGAACCCTCTCGATTATCGGTGTTTCAATTCCATCAGAATTTATGTTGATGGTTCCCTACATTGCAACAATCATTGCTGTCTCAGGCCTAGTTGGTCGAGTTCGCGCGCCTAAAGCAGATGGAATTCACTACAGCCGTGGAGAGTCACACTAATGAATATCGATTGGGATCTTTTACACAATGAAGCGCTAGCTGCCATGAAAAAAGCCTATGTGCCGTACTCAAAATTTCCTGTAGGCGTTGCAGCGCTTGTCGATGATGGTCGAGTTATCTCTGCTTGTAATGTTGAGAACGCGAGTTATGGACTGACATTGTGTGCCGAATGCGGATTGGTCTCTTCACTGATTGCCTCAGGTGGCGGAAGGCTCGTTGCCTTCTCGTGTGTAGATATCTCTGGAAATCCCCTCATGCCATGTGGCCGCTGCCGCCAGTTATTGCAAGAACACGGCGGTTCTACCTTGCAGATGGCAACCAACGAGGGAATTAAAACTTTAGGAGACCTTCTACCGTGGGCATTTGGTCCTGAAGAAATTACCGATCGCTTGTCATGATTGAACCATTTGCAGCTGTAGAAATCATTGCAGCAAAGCGTGATCGCAACGAATTAACTGATCCACAGATCGACTGGATCATCAATGCTTACACGCGTGGAGTAGTCGCTGACGAGCAGATGTCAGCACTTCTCATGGCCATTCTTCTCAACGGCATGAACTCTCGTGAAATATCGCGATGGACCAATGCGATGATTAATAGCGGCGAACGAATGGATTGGTCAAAACTCGATCGCAAAACAGCAGATAAGCACTCAACAGGTGGTGTGGGAGACAAGATCACTCTTCCACTCGCACCGCTCGTTGCAGCATGCGGGGGAGCAGTTCCTCAACTATCAGGGCGCGGACTTGGCCACACTGGTGGAACTCTCGACAAACTTGAATCCATTCCTGGTTGGCGTGCATCACTGACCAATGATGAGATGCTCAAAGTCTTGCAAGATACTGGCGCTGTAATTTGTGCAGCAGGTGCGGGCCTTGCTCCTGCAGATAAGAAGCTTTACGCACTACGTGATGTGACCGCAACGGTAGAAGCCATTCCACTTATTGCATCTTCAATTATGAGCAAGAAGATTGCTGAAGGCACATCAGCACTTGTATTGGATGTGAAGACAGGCAGCGGTGCATTTATGTCAGATCCCAAGAAAGCTTCAGAGCTAGCGCGCACGATGGTGCAACTAGGCACCGATGCAGGTGTTAAGACTCGCGCTCTTGTGACAGCAATGGATGTTCCACTGGGACTTACAGCAGGTAATGCGCTTGAAGTTCGCGAATCCGTTGAAGTACTTGCGGGTGGCGGACCATCTGATGTTGTGGAACTTACGATTCTTCTTGCTCGCGAAATGATTGATGCAGCAGGAATCATTGGTAAAGATCCGGCTGATGCTCTTAAGGATGGAAGCGCAATGGATCATTGGCGCCGCATGATCAGCGCGCAAGGTGGAGACCCCGATGCAGTACTACCTGTCGCGCGAGAGAAGCATGTTGTGAAGGCGACAAATAGCGGAATTATTACAACGATGGATGCAATGAAAGTTGGCGTGAGCGCATGGCGACTTGGCGCAGGACGTTCTAAGCAAGGTGAAAAGGTTCAGGCAGGTGCAGGTATTGAGCTCCATGCAAAGCCTGGAGATTACATTGCAGCAGGATCGCCTCTTATGACCCTTCATACAGATGAAGCCGCTCGTTTTGAACGTGCGCTCGACATTCTGAGTGGTGCTGTCATAATTGTTGAAGGTGGAACGGTTAATCGTCTGCCACTAGTGCTTGAGAGAATTGAAGGATGAGCGACTTAACGAAGAAGCCAACAGCTGATCAAGTAAAACGTCTCCCAAAAGCGCTCCTGCACGATCACCTCGATGGTGGATTACGTCCTCAAACTATTATCGATATTGCTAAAGAGATTGGCCATGAGTTACCAACATATGATGCTGTAGAACTCGCAGAATGGTTTCGCACTTCATGTGATTCAGGATCGCTCGTTCTCTATCTCGAAACTTTTGCTCACACCGTCGCAGTGATGCAACGCAAGGAAGATATCGTCCGCGTTGCCCGTGAATGTGCTGTCGATCTCGCCCGTGATGGCGTTGTTTACGCAGAAGTTCGTATGGCGCCCGAACTCATCACCGAAAAAGGTTTAACGCTTTCACAGGCTATCGAAGCCATCCTCGAAGGATTTCGCGCAGGTGAAGTGGAAGCGAAAGCTGAGGGCAACACAATTCGCGTTATGTCACTTCTCTGCGGGATGCGTCAGAATGAACTCTCACAAGAAGTTGCAGAGCTCACTGTTAAATATCGCGATCAAGGCGTGGTCGGATTTGATATTGCAGGTCCTGAAGATGGTTTCCCACCAAGTGATCAACTCGATACCTTTGAATTCCTGCGTCGTGAAAATGCGCACTTCACCATTCACGCAGGTGAGGCATATGGATTGCCTTCTATCTGGGAGGCTATTCAGCTCTGTGGTGCAGAACGTTTAGGTCACGGAGTGCGCATCACCGACGATATCGATTTCAACCACACGCCACCGCGACTTGGTCGACTTGCATCTTATGTTCGCGATCGTCGAGTTCCACTTGAGATGTGCCCATCTTCGAATATTCAGACAGGTGTTGCAGATTCATTCGCACATCACCCACTTGCACGTCTTGCCAAACTTCGTTTCAGAGTCACTATCAATACAGATAATCGTTTGATGTCAGCAACATCCATGAGTCGCGAGATGACCGAGATGGTCAATCAATGCGATTGGACTTTCCAAGATCTACAACGTGTGACTGTCAATGCTTTAAAGAGTGCGTTCATTCCCTTTGAAGAGCGCCTAGCAATTATTGAGAGCGTTATAAAGCCAGGATACGCAAAAATTTCAGCGGAGTAACCTTCTTTAAACTCCTACTGAGTGCCAGACAGTTTTAGATTCCATAAATGCAAGGATTTTTGTGGGGCTTTGACCTTTGCTAAATGCATGAATCCGCTTTAGGTTCTCAGCCCCCGCCTCTTTGAGCGCGCCCCGCTTTTTCTTATCAATTCCAGTGATATCAAAACCATCGATATCCATGTGAGATGCAGCCCATGGAGCTAATTCATCAAGTGAGCCAGTGAGGATATTGATGACACCTGCTGGAAGATCACTTGTTGCCAATACTTCAGCAAATGACATTGCAGGAACTGCAAGTGAGCCAGGGACAAGGACAACTGTTGTATTACCTGACACTACTGCGGCGGCGATGGCATCGATAAAGTCGATAAAACTTACTGAGGAAGCAATTGCCACTACACCTTGTGGTTCAGAGATAGAGAAGTTAAAGAATGGTCCTGCCACTGGATTAGTAGCACCACTGACAGCTTGTAACTTGTCACTCCAGCCTGCATACCAAACCCAACGGTCAATGGCATCTAAGACCTGTGATTGAGCTTTGAGTGCAGTGATCTGTGACGTCAGTGCAATTTCAGATTCGAATTGTTCTGCTCTACCTTCGAGCATCTCAGCGATGCGATAGAGAATCTGTCCACGGTTATAAGCAGTTGCCTTCGACCACCCAGTTTGCGCAGCACGGGCAGCGGTAACTGCATCGCGCAGATCTTTACGTGATGCAAGCGCAGGGTTTGCAATGAAAGCACCATTCTTAGCGGTGACTTCAAATACTCGTCCTGATTCACTGCGAGGAAATGCACCATTGATAAAGAGCTTGTATGTCTTCTTCACATCAACGCGAGCTTGCTTCTTAGTAGCCATTTACTTCGCCCCCGTCTCTTTCCCGGTCTTTAAATATGCTGCAAGGCCATGTTTGCCGCCTTCGCGACCCCATCCAGATTCTTTATAACCACCAAATGGAGATGCTGGATCAAATTTATTAAAGGTATTTGCCCAGATAACTCCAGCTTTAAGATGTTGGCTAGCCCAGAAAATTCGTGAGCCTTTCTCGCTCCAGATTCCTGCAGATAATCCGAAGGGAGTGTTATTTGCCTTATCTATCGCCTCTTGTGGTGTTCTAAAGGTTAAGACAGAGAGCACTGGGCCGAAGATCTCCTCCTGTGCGATTCGATGTGCCTGAGTGACACCGGTAAAGATTGTCGGAGCAAACCAGAAACCTTTATCGGAGAGGTTGCACTTCGGGCTCCAGCGTTGCGCACCTTCTGCATCTCCAATAGCAGAGAGCTCTTTAATCTTTACCAACTGCTCCTTTGAGTTGATGGCGCCAAGGTCGGTATTTTTATCGAGAGGATCTCCCACTCTGATCTTGGACATTCTGACCTTGAGCTTTTCAATAACTTCATCTGCGATGCTCTCTTGCAGAATCAATCGGGATCCAGCGCAACATACATGGCCCTGGTTGAAGAAGATTCCATTGACTATTCCTTCGACCGCTTCATCAACAGGTGCATCATCAAAGACGATATTGGCACCTTTCCCACCTAGTTCAAGTGTTGCCTTCTTATCGGTGGATGCAATAGCGCGAGCAATCTTCTTGCCGACATCGGTAGAACCTGTAAATGCAATCTTATGAATTCCTGGATGGTTAACAATTGCAGCACCAGTAGAACCATCTCCGGTCACAATATTGACAACACCATCTGGAAGTTCGGCTTGCTGACAGACTTCAGCAAAAAGTAGAGCAGTCAGAGAAGTTGTCTCTGCAGGCTTGAGTACAACTGTATTTCCTGTTGCAAGTGCTGGTGCAACTTTCCACGCAAGCATTAAAAGCGGGAAATTCCAAGGAATGATTTGGCCTGCAACTCCATATGGCTGCGGGGAGTGGCCAAGACCTGCATAATCTAATTTGTCGGCCCACCCTGCGTGATAGAAGAAGTGTGCTGCAACAAGTGGAATATCGATATCGCGTGTTTCGCGAATCGGCTTTCCATTATCAAGAGTCTCAAGTACTGCGAACTCGCGAGCACGCTCTTGCAGTATGCGAGCAATGCGATATAAATATTTTCCGCGTTCTTTACCCGATAGCTTCGACCAAGTCTTTGTATATGCCTTCTGCGCTGCAGCTACAGCTTTATCAACATCTGATACTCCACCGAGTGCGATATGGCTAAGAATTTCTTCAGTTGCAGGATTAATTGTGGGAAAATGCTTCTTTCCAGCTACAAATGAACCGTTAATGAAGTGACCGTATTTAGGCTTGATTGAGACGATCGCCCTAGATTCTGGCGCCGGTGCATACTCGAAGGTCATCGTCTGCTCATCCCTAGTCAATCGTCACGTAGTTAGGGCTAGCGTAGTAGCCATCTGACATTTTCATGCGCTGCATCAGTAAATCATTTAGAAGTGCGCTTGCACCTATTCGGAATAGTTGTGGGGTTAGCCATTCTGGCCCTGCTGTTTCATTGACAAGTACCAACTGCTTAATCGCATCTTTCGTTGTGCGAATTCCGCCGGCAGGTTTGACACCAATTCTGCGTTGGGTGAGAGTATAAAAATCACGGACAGCTTCGAGCATGACAAGAACCACTGGGGGAGTTGCCGCAGGTGCAACCTTGCCGGTCGAAGTCTTAATGAAGTCAGCACCGGCCAACATCGCTAAGTAAGAAGCTTTTCGCACATTGTCATAGGTTACGAGTTCGCCAGTTTCAAAGATCACTTTGAGATGGGCCTTCTCGCCACAGACATCACGAATCTTTACGATTTCATCAAATACAAGGCCGTACTTTCCAGCCAAGAATGCTCCACGGTCAATGACCATATCGATTTCAGCAGCACCTGCGCTGATTGCATCTTGCGTATCTTGGATCTTTACCTCCATAGAAGCGCGTCCAGATGGAAATGCAGTAGAGACTGCGGCAACTGGGACATGTTTGCCGCCAATTGAATCTAAATGTGTGCGAGCAATTTCGACCATATCGTTATAGACACAGATTGCTCCGACGCTAGGAACTGTGGGATCAGTTGGATCGGGCCTTACTGCCTTGGAACATAGCGCGCGAACTTTTCCGGGAGTATCTGCACCTTCAAGAGTTGTTAGGTCCACCATAGAAATTGCAGTTTCAATTGCCCATTTCTTGCTGGTTGTTTTGATACTTCGAGTTGCAAGCATCGCGGCTCGCGATTCAGCCCCCACTTGGTCGACCCCAGATAATTGATCGAGGAACTGAACAAGTGACTTCTCTGATCCATCGACTAAGCCATAGAAACTCACGACAGTAATTCTTTCAGAGGTTGGCGAATCTGGTCGAGCAATTTCTGTGATTCTTCCGACGTGGATGTAACTACTTCTATGTAGCACTTCATCTTCGCTTCAGTGCCTGATGGGCGAACAATTACTCGTATTCCGCCTGCAAGCCAGATACGAAGCCCATCGGTTGGCGGCAGACCATTGGTTGGTGCTGCTAAATCATCGATGGATTCAACTGCTCGACCCGCAATCTCCGCAGGTGGGTTCTGTCGTAAACCTGCAAGCAAGCGAGTAATTGCTGAGATGTCAGAGACGCGAATTGAAATCTGTTCTGTTCCATGAAAACCATGTCGCGCCCATACTTCATCGAGCAAGTCAGAGATTGTGAGCCCCTCTCGCTTCAAATCCATTGCAATCTGCGCAATAAAAATTGCTGCCGAAATTCCATCTTTATCATTTACATTTTCAGAATCGACTGCATAACCGATTGCCTCTTCATATCCGAAAGAGAGATTTTCAATCTTAGCAAGCCACTTAAAACCAGTGAGTACTTCTTCAAATGTGATCCCGTAGTGCCCACAAATCTTACGTAGCGCAGAAGATGAGACGATGGAATTTCCGAATGTACCGGTTGGCTTTGAGCGTGCGATCCATTCGCCGAAGACAATTCCCAGTTCGTCCCCACGCAACATTCGCCAGCCAACTTGTGGATCGTTGATTGCTACGGCGCATCTGTCAGCATCGGGGTCATTTGCAATAACGAGATCTGCTCCAAAATCACGTGCCTTCTTGAGCGCTAGATCAATTGCCCCTGGTTCTTCAGGGTTGGGAAATGCAACAGTAGGAAAGTCAGGATCTGGAGTGCACTGTTCATCTACAAGTAAGAGAGTTGCAAAACCTGCATGGTTGAAGACGCGTTGCACCGTTTCAGTTCCGACACCATGCATCGCGGTGTAAACAATCTTGATATCGCCCGGACGTGGAGCCAATGCGCTTGTACGTTTTACATATTCAGTAATTACTTCTTCACCTAGTGCTGTCCAATTTTTCCCACGCGGCTGCGCTTTGAGCGATTTCACTGCATCGATATCAGCTGCCATGAACCCATCTGTAGGGCTAATGATTTGCGAAGAGGCGTAATTGATTCCATCGGCGGTAGGTCCAACATAAACCTTGTACCCATTATCTTGGGGTGGGTTATGACTTGCAGTGACCATGATGCCGATATCGCACTGCGCATATGAAATTGCAAATGCGAGAACAGGAGTTGGTAGCGGACGAGGAAGTATGTAAACATCCATTCCTGCACCGCTCATTATTTCTGCAGTCTCGAAGGTGTAATCCTCAGACCCATAGCGCGCATCGCGGCCGATGACTACCTTTGTCATTCCACGCTTTCGCATATAGGTGACAATCCCCGCTGCTGTGCGACCGACAACAGCGCGATTCATGCACGATGGTCCAGGACCTATCGGACCGCGTAGCCCTGCTGTGCCAAATTGGAGAAAGCCATTGAAGTATTTCTTTAACGATGTTTCATCACCTGAATCAAGTAGTGATTGAAGTTCTGCAGAAGTATGAGGATCAGGATCATCTCTAATCCACGCTTGTACTTCAGTGAAGAGTGATTGATCCATGAGTTCAGGTTATCTTTACTAGACGAGTTTAGGAATAGTGTTCTTGAGAAGTGCGCCCATGCGACTTGCAGCAGCTTTTCCAGCAGCAATAACTTCTTCATGATTTAACTTCTCGCCTGTGACGCCAGCTGCAGCATTCGTTACCAATGAAATACCAAGTACTTCTGCGCCAAGTGCATGAGCGGCAATTGCTTCTGGAACTGTAGACATACCAACAAGATCTGCACCCATAGTGCGCATCATCATAATTTCTGCGGGAGTTTCATACGTTGGTCCTCGCCAGTGAACGTACACGCCTTCAGCAAGAGTTGAATCTTCCTTCTTCACAATCTCACGAATGCGCTTGCTATAGAGATCTGTGAGATCGATAAAAGTTGCGCCGGACAAAGGTGAAGCAGCTGTTAGTGAGATGTGATCGCGGATGATCACTGGCTGACCAACCTTGTAAGAAGTATTGATGCCTCCACATGCATTGGTAAGGATGATGACTTTGCACCCTGCCGTTACGGCTGTGCGGACACCGTGCACAACAGGTTCCATTCCTTTACCTTCATAGAGATGTGTGCGCCCTAGAAATACAAGTGCGCGAATAGTCTTTCCATTTTCGATAATTTCATAGGAGCGAACTTTTCCTGAGTGTCCTTCAACAGCAGGTGCAAAGAATCCTGTTAATTCGTGAGCATCACATTCATAGGCTGGTGTGCCAAGTGCATCTGCAGCGCCTACCCACCCTGAACCCATAACAAGTGCGACATCATGGGAGGCAACTCCAGTGCGCTCTGCAATCTCGGCAGCAGCCTTTGTAGCGGCAGCTAATGGATCTACGTTGAGAAGTTCAGTTGAGGTCATGCCTCAATAATGTCACAGAGAACTGTTCCGCTGGCCACAGTCTCGCCAATTACTGCTTTTAGGTTCTTAATCACACCGCTTCGATGGGCGTTGAGTGGTTGTTCCATCTTCATCGCTTCAAGAACAATGATGAGTTCGCCCACTTCAACGCTCTGTCCTTCTTCTACTGCAATCTTCACGACTGTTCCTTGCATCGGGCTTGCAAGACCTGTGCCTGATGCACCACCTGCAGATGCCTGCTTTGCACGGTGGCGTTTAACAACAGGTTCTGGTGCGTGGACAAGGATTTCAAAACGTTTTCCATTGACTTCAGCAACGAGTTTCTCTGCAGCCACTCGAGTCTGAATCTCTGCAGCACTTGATTCAAATGCAGGGATATCGTTCTTAAATTCATTTTCGATATAACTGGTGTAGACCTTGAACTCTTCTGTATAAGCAGGATCTTCCAGGATTGCGCGGTGGAAGGTAAGCGCGGTGGCAAGACCGCCTACTTCAAACTCAGCAAGCGCTCTTCGTGCACGCTGAATTGCCTCTTTACGAGTTGCTCCAGTAACAATGAGTTTTGCAAGAAGTGAATCGAAGTTTCCACCGATGACATCACCATTGCGGAATCCTGCATCTACGCGCACACCGGGTCCTGTTGGGATATTCCATGCAGTGATACGTCCAGGTGCAGGAAGAAATGATCGTCCTGGGTCTTCACCGTTGATACGAAATTCAATGGAATGGCCACGCACTACAGGATCATCAAAACCGAGACTTTCACCCATTGCAATGCGGAATTGTTCGCGCACCAAGTCGATGCCTGTTACTTCTTCAGAGACTGGGTGCTCTACCTGCAAACGAGTGTTTACTTCAAGAAATGAAATTGTTCCATCAAGGCCAACTAGAAATTCACATGTGCCTGCGCCGATATAACCGGCCTCTTTCATGATTGCCTTACTAGAGCGGTACAGCTCTTCATTTTGGGCATCAGTTAAGAATGGCGCAGGTGCTTCTTCTACAAGTTTCTGGTGGCGACGCTGCAGTGAACAATCTCGCGTTGAAACGACAACTGCGTGGCCGTGCTTATCAACAAGTACTTGAGTCTCCACGTGGCGAGGTTTATCGAGATATCGCTCAACAAAACATTCTCCGCGGCCAAAGCCTGCAATTGCTTCTCGCACAGCTGATGCATAGAGTTCGGGAATTTCCTCCATGGTGCGTGCAACTTTTAATCCACGACCACCGCCACCGAATGCAGCCTTGATTGCAACAGGTAGCCCATATTCCTTTGCAAAGGCAAGAACTTCTTCATGTCCAGTTACTGGATCTTTTGTTCCAGCGACAAGAGGTGCACCAGCCGCGGCCGCAATACGCCTGGCTGAAACTTTATCTCCGAGTGCGCTAATTGCAGCAGGTGGGGGACCAATCCAAATTAGTCCAGCATCAACAACTGCTTGTGCAAAGCTTGCATTTTCAGAGAGGAATCCATAACCAGGGTGCACTGCATCTGCACCAGACTCTTTTGCTAGAGCGATGATCTTTGGAATATTGAGATAGGTATCTTTGGCTACAGTGCCATTAAGTGAATAGGCAAAATCTGCGCTCTGTGTATGCAGCGCATCGCGATCTTCTTCTGCATAGATAGCGACAGATTCAAGTCCATGATCTTTACATGCGCGTATAACGCGAAGAGCTATCTCTCCTCGGTTTGCAATCAGCACGCGCTTCATGACATCTCCTTCACCTGAGGCCAAGAATATCCAAGTTGCTTCATTGCGCTACGGAGAAAAGGCATCGATATGCCAACGACATTGGTGTAATCGCCTTCAATGACTGGAATAAAGGGACTTCCATAGCCATCGAGAGTAAAACCACCTGCAACATGCAGCGGCTCCTCCGATGCAACGTAATCTGCAATCTCTTCATCAGTCATATCGGTAAAAGTAACCTTTGTTGTGACTCGGTCCGAAATCTCAATTCCCTTGTCGGTATCGATGATGCAATGCCCTGTGTGGAGCAGTCCTGTACGTCCACTGATTTTTTTTGCGCGTTCAATAGCAACCTCAGCAGAGCCCGGTTTACCAAATGAGACTCCATCAACATCAAAAGTGGAATCGCATCCAATAATAATTGCAGGGTATTCAACGAGTTCGCGGACAGTATGTGCTTTTGAGATAGCTAGAGCTATCACCATATCTTTGGGCGTCATTGCGTTAAAGAAATCGGTCTCCTCATCAACATTGCTGACGATAATTGTTGGTTTCAACCCAGCATCTTCGAGCAAACGTCGACGTGATTGCGATTGTGAAGCTAAGACTATGCGTGGCATTTATCGGTGCTTTCGTGCGCCGAAGGTCATCTGGCGGGGTAGTGGTTGCCGAAGCTGCGGTAGCGCAAAGATACTTCGTTTAATAACTGGTTTGATATCAACAGATTTATGGTTTGCTAAAACTGCTTGCAGCGCGAGAAGTTCCTCAGGCGTTGGATTGCCTGCAGTGACAGTAAATTTCATAGTTAGAGAGGAATGTTTCCATGCTTACGAGCTGGCAAGGTATCGCGCTTTGTCTTCAAGGTGCGAAATGCCTTGGTGATGTATTGACGTGAATCTTCTGGCTCAATGACGCTATCGATTGTTCCACGCTCTGCCGCTAGGTATGGATTTGAGAACTTCTCGGTGTACTCAGTGATTAACTCAGCACGCTTTGCATTCTGATCTTTAGCCTCGGCTAAATCCTTGCGATAGAGAATATTGACCGCACCTTGTGCACCCATCACTGCAATTTCAGCAGTTGGCCATGCAAAGTTGATATCGCTACCAAGGTATTTAGATCCCATAACGATAAATGCTCCACCATATGCCTTACGAGTAATGAGAGTCACCAGTGGCACTGATGCTTCAGCGTACGCGTAGAGAAGCTTTGCGCCGCGACGAATAATGCCGTTCCACTCTTGTTCAGTACCCGGCATAAATCCTGGAACATCTACGAGTGTAAGAATTGGAATATTGAATGCATCGCAGAAACGCAAGAAGCGTGCCGCTTTCTCAGATGAATTGATATCAAGTGTGCCGGCTAACTGTGAAGGCTGGTTAGCGATGATTCCGATTGACTGTCCTTCAATACGCGCAAAACCCACAACAATATTTGGCGCATACAGTGCGTGGACTTCAAGGAATTCAGCTTCATCAACGAGGGCTTGAATAAGCACCTTCATGTCGTAAGGCTGGTTTGGGCTATCTGGAATCAATGTGTTGAGCGATGTATCGGATGCGCTCTTATCAAGTGTTTCAGTAGGGGGAAGCACTGGAGATCCATCCATATTATTTGATGGCAGATATGACAGGAGTGCTTTCACATAATCAATAGCATCGGCCTCAGAATCTGCCATGTAATGCGCATTTCCTGATTTGGTGTTGTGAGTGAAAGCACCGCCAAGCTCTTCCATTCCTACATCTTCACCGGTCACAGTTTTAATGACATCTGGGCCAGTGATAAACATGTTAGAAGTCTCCTTCACCATGACAGTGAAGTCGGTCAGTGCTGGTGAGTATGCAGAACCACCTGCGCAGGGGCCAAGAATTAATGAGATCTGAGGAATGACTCCTGAAGAGCGTGTATTGAGACGAAAGATTCGTCCGTAACCATTGAGCGATGCAACGCCTTCTTGGATACGCGCTCCGCCCGAGTCATTAATTCCAATCAGTGGAATTCCTGATTTCAGGGCAAACTCTGCAATCTTCACAATCTTCTCTGCATGTACTTCACCGAGTGATCCACCAAAGACTGTGAAGTCTTGTGAATATAGTGCGATTGGTCGACCATCAACGGTCGCTGTACCGATAATGACGCCATCACCGTAAGGACGGTTCTTCTCCATGCCAAAGTTCTGTGCACGGTGGCGAGCAAATTCATCGATCTCTGTGAATGAATCAGGATCTACAAGCATCTCGATGCGTTCGCGAGCAGTGCCCTTACCTTTTGCGTGTTGCTTCTCTTCAGCTCGAGCCGAACCAGTATGGACAGCTTCATCAATTCTCTCGCGAAGGTCTTCAATTTTTCCCGCGGTTGTGTGCAGATCTGGGCTCATGAACATAAGGTACTAGTCGTGAGCACTAATGCGCCAAGACCACCGCTGGATAGTTCGGTGATCTCAGAAAAAATCTCGCGGTACTGGCGAGTAAGCGTGGTTGAAGTCACGGGCTCTACGCAAGACGATCTTGCTCAATTAGTAAATGATAAAAAAGCGCGCACTGGTGACGTGATTGTCACGGAATATCAATCAGCCGGTCGTGGCCGACTCGATAGAAAATTTGATGCACCGCAATCTTCGGCGCTTATGCTCTCGTTCTATATCCGACCACAGCGGGACAAATCTGATTGGTCTTTTCTTACATTGCTTACAGGATTGAGTGCAATCTTTGCTCTGACAAAACTTGATCCAGAAAGCACGCCTACTCTCAAGTGGCCTAACGACATTCTCTTAGGAGATGGAAAAGTTGGTGGAATCATTGCGCAAGTGAGCGGCGATGGAGTTGTCATTGGGGTTGGGATCAATGTTGGAATGAGTCAACCAGAACTTCCCGTTTCGCACGCAACTTCACTGATGCTCAATAAATTTTCAGTACTAGATCGCAATCTCATCCTTGCTTCATTCTTAAATACATTCGAGGAACTCCTGGAACGCTGGAACGATGGTGAAGATCTCCGTCATCTTTACAATGAGCGCTCAGAAACTATTGGCCGTGAGGTTCGAATTGAGCATCCAGACGGAAGTTATAAAATTGGAAACGCGGTAGACATTACGCCTACTGGCGAACTCATACTGGAAGATGGTTCTCGGGTAACAGTCGGGGACATCGTTCATCTACGATAGCCCCGTGAACGAAAGATTCCCTCGCGTTGGTGTCGTAGGTGCAGGGCAGTTAGCTCGCATGATGGTTGCACCAGCAACTGCCCTTGGAATC
>CAIPLJ010000109.1 GCA_903865885.1 uncultured Actinomycetes bacterium
AGGAAGTAGAATGTTTCTTTTAGCTAAAAGCTGAAATAATAGAAACTCCTGCTACTGCAAATACAACACCTACATATTGCAATTTATGTAGCCGCTCATGGAGAAAGAAATACGCCAAGAGCGCGGTAGCGATTGGGTAGAGCGAACCAAGCACCATCGCTATTGAGACTAGACCCTTGGTGGTTGCAACCCCAAGCAAGAGGTTGGCTGCAAAATCAGCAACACCGATAAAGATCAACACCGGAAGTTCAGACTTGCCTAATCCCCCGATATTTCGAAAACGAATGAAGAGACCAATACCAATAATCAATGTAGTAGTACGCATCGTTGTCATGGTCATCAATGCGCTGCTCTTTGAACCGATGGCCATGCACACAAGGGCTGCCCCGAAGAAGAACGCTGCACTCAGTGCAAAGAGGAGTGGTCGAAGTGGCAGGCCTCCAGAAAATTCGGGTCCACTTGCAAGAAATCCTCCGAGGAGTGCGATGGCAACTCCAATAGAGAGAATCGTTGAGAGTTGATCACCTTTGACGAAGATTGCATATGCGAGTGGGATAAGCGCACCCAATGAACTAATGGGAGAGACAACTCCCATTCGCCCAGTTGAGAGCCCTGAATAAAGACTGATCAAACCTGCAAAGCCAAAGAGTCCTGCCAAGATACCTGGAATGAAATATCCACCAGATCCCCATGCAGATGCGTTCCAGGAGTGCGATAACACGACCAAAGTTATTCCGGTGATGAAGCCAATCGCCTGGCTAGCCGCCAATACGGCGATTGCTGGAAATCTCTTACTCAAATTACCTGCGTGATAATCGGCGCTTCCCCATAGCGCACTCGATAAGAGTGCGAGCAAGCTGGCCATGGAGGGACTCTATCGTCTTGACCCTCAGCCTCCCACGCAAATCTTGCCTTCAACTTTAGAATTAATCAGTGAAATCCTCTTTTACCTTCGATGAGTTAATCGAACTCCTGCGGACCTTCACCCCACGCGATGAAATTATTCTCGAAGAAGTTCCTGCGCCTCAAAAATTAGCAACTCATTCTTTTGCATTCACTGCAGATATCTCTAATGGCGCTCTGGGAGAAGACGAGGCAGAAGTTGCATCCGGTCGCTTTGTTATTTTGCATGAGCCGGGTGGGCAAGATACCTGGGAAGGTGATTTTCGCTGCGTAACTTTTATGCGTGCAGATGTTGATAGCGATATGCAAGAAGATCCTCTGCTTCCTGAGGTCGGCTGGAACTGGCTACTCGATTCACTCGAGGCAACTGGGGCTCAGTGCAACGCACCGAGTGGAACTGTAACTCGCGTATCAAGTGCCTCATTTGGAAAACTTTCACCGCGCAATAATGATTCTGAGATTGAAATTCGCGCATCATGGTCTCCGACAATTACAGCGCCTACAGATATATTTCTTCATGTTCAGGCATGGTGCAACCTCATGACTGAAGTTGCAGGACTTCCTCCTGTACCTGAAGGTGTTGCATCTATTGGCGCGGCTCGTCGCCGTGGCTGAACTAGATGAAGAGCAGGTAGCAACTCCCCTCTCCGTTCCATTGTTGGCCCCAGCTCTCGGAGTTCCAGATGTCATTGATACAGAAGATGCATTTGATCAAGCGCTCGCTGAACTCGCTGGCGGAAGTGGCCCTTACGCATTCGATGCTGAGCGCGCATCCGGATATAAATACAGTGCACGCGCATATCTCATTCAAATTAAGCGCGGTGGCGGCGGACTGCATTTAATTGATCCGATTCC
>CAIPLJ010000110.1 GCA_903865885.1 uncultured Actinomycetes bacterium
ATTCAGCGCCGTCAGCAAAGATTGTTACAGCTGGCGTGCGTTTATATGGTCTTGTTGAAGGCGAACTCTTCTTTGCTTATGACATGGCTGCTGAGGGACAAGAACTTCAGGCACATATCTGGTCAACGCTCGAACGTCAGAGTGAGTAATGAGCGACGCCGTATTAGCTGAATATGTACGCGATGGCGTTGTCGAATCAGTGCACCGCGGATATCTCGTTGCACTCAGTGCCGATGGAACTGTAAATCTTGCTTTAGGTGATTCTGAACATCTTATCTTTCCGCGCTCGTGTGTGAAATCAATTCAAGGCGCTGCGATGGTGCGCGCTGGGTTGAAGTTAGAACCACGTTTATTGGCGCTCGGTTGTTCAAGCCATTCTGGTTCTGAGGAACATTTATTAGCTGTGCGAGAAATTCTGGCGCTAGCAAAACTCGATGAGAGCGCTCTGCAGTGCATGCTTGATAAGCCACTCGGAGATCAAGAGCGACGTGCGTGGGGAGATAAACCAGCTACTCGTATCTCAATGAACTGCAGTGGAAAACATGCAGCGATGTTGCTGACATGTGTCACACATGGTTGGCCGATTGAAAATTATCTAGATCCAGCACATCCCCTGCAGGTTGCTATTAAAGCAGAGCTTGAAGTGCTCAGTGGTGAGAAAATTACTTTGACATCTACCGATGGATGCGGAGCGCCGTTATTTCTCATCTCAGTTATTGGTTTAGCGCGTGCGATTCGTGCAATTACTCTTTCGACAGATCCAGTGCATCAATCTGTATTGGATGCATCACGTAAGTTTCCTGAAATGGTTGCAGGTAAGGGGCGCTTAACAACGCAGATGATTGAAGCTGTGCCTGGTTTATATATGAAAGATGGCGCAGAAGCTGTTGAGATCGCATCGATGCCCGATGGACGCACATTGGTATTTAAAGTTGCAGATGGGTCACTGCGACCTTTCCGTGTATTGGTTCACGCAGGTTTGAAGAGGTTAGGCATTGATAGCCCGTATGAGGCTGAAAATGTGCTCGGTGGTGACCGAGTAATCGGCACCATTCGCGCAACCTTTTAAACGCGCGTACGCTTCTACTTATGACTTCCCGTCGCATCGCCACCTTGATGGTGCATACATCACCGCTTGATCAAGCGGGAACTGGTGATGCCGGTGGAATGAATATCTACGTTGTTGAAGCTGCGCAGAATATGGCGGCGCAAGGTGTGCAGGTAGATATCTTTACAAGGCGTACCAATTCAGAGATTGCAGATATTGTCGATGTTGCACCAGGTGTGCGCGTTATTCAACTCAATGTGGGGCCAGTATCTGGCGTAACTAAAGAACAGCTTCCGAAGATGATTCCTGATCTCTCTGCAGCGTTTAAAGAAGCTCTCGGTAAAGAGCGTTACGACATTATTCATTCGCATTATTGGATCAGCGGCAAGGTTGCGATGCCAGTATCGAAAGAGCTCAATATTCCGCTTGTGCACACAATGCACACGATGGCTCGTGTAAAGAATTTGAACTTGGCTGAAGGAGAAACTCCTGAACCAATGATTCGTGTGCAAGGAGAAACACAGATAGTGGCAGCAGCCGATGCACTCGTTGCAAATACTGATGCAGAGGCTGCAAGCCTTGTTTCTCTCTATGAGGCATGCCCAGACAATGTCTCTGTTGTTAGCCCTGGTGTGAACCTCAAGGTCTTTACACCTGGCACAGGACGCGCAGCAGCTCGCGAAGTTGTGGGACTTGATAAAGATGCTCACATCATCACCTTTGTCGGTCGCATTCAGCCTCATAAGGGCCCCGAGGTATTGATTCGCTCGATTGCCGAACTTGTCTCGCACTCACCGCATCTGCGCACAAAGTTAATCGTCAACATTATTGGTGGTGCCTCTGGTGCTAACCAATCCGAAGTTGAACGTTTGAAAGAGCTAACTACATGGCTTGGAATCGAAGATGTTGTGCGCTTTGCACCTCCTGTCCTGCGTGAAGAGTTACCGAATTGGTATCGCGCATCTGATTTAGTCTGTGTGCCAAGTTATTCAGAAAGCTTTGGTTTAGTTGCCCTTGAAGCACAAGCTTGTGGCACACCAGTGGTTGCAACAGCAGTGGGCGGACTTCGCACAGCAGTTGCAGATGGTATTTCAGGTGTACTCGTTGATGGGCACGATCCACGTGCATGGTCATCAGTTTTGGCTCGTTTACTGCAAGAACCACAGCGTCGTGTGCTGCTTTCAATGGGAGCAGTCGAACATGCATCGCACTTTGGGTGGGATGCAACATCGCGTGGAACGCTAGATATATATGATCGCGTCCTTACTGCGCGCGCAGCTCTTGCGAAAAATATTGGTTAAATGGCCTTAGAACCAAGAATTGTTATCGAGGAATTTCTCGAATCCCACGATTTAGATTTTGATCGAAAAGATGAGAACACCTTTATGGTGACTCTGCCAGGGGAAAAGAAGTTACAGACCCACTGCGCTTTGGTAGTTGGAGATCACTCCTTGAGTATCAATGCATTTGTTATCCGTAAACCAGATACTCATGAAGATGCAGTACATAAATGGTGCATGGCAAAGAATGCACAAATGTATGGAGTTGCCTTTGCAATCAATGAGCTGGGAGATATCTACCTGGTCGGTCGTTTGCCACTTGATGCAGTCACTTCCAAAGAGATTGATCGCTTGATTGGTTCTGTGCTGCAATATTCAGATTCATCATTTAACCCGCTTCTGGAACTTGGCTTTGCAGATGCAATTCGCCGCGAATGGGCTTGGCGTGTAAGTCGCGGAGAATCTCTCGCAAATTTAGAAGCATTCAAACACCTCGTCTGATGTGAGAGAATTCGTACTATGTCGAACTTCAAGCTAATCCTTCTGCGCCATGGCGAATCCGAATGGAACGCCCTCAATCTCTTTACTGGATGGGTCGATGTTCGTTTATCTGAAAAAGGTATCGCTGAGGCATCACGTGGTGGAAAGTTATTGGCAGAGCGCGGTTTGCTGCCTGATGTAGTTCACACATCGCTATTGCGCCGCGCTATTCACACATCGCAGCTTGCACTCGATTCATGTGATCGCCATTGGATTCCAGTAAAGCGTTCGTGGCGCCTGAATGAACGCCATTACGGTGCGCTGCAAGGCAAGGACAAAGCACAGACACTTGCCGCCTATGGCGAAGAACAATTTATGTTGTGGCGTCGCTCGTATGACACCCCGCCTCCTGCGATTGAAAAGGGCTCTGAATTCTCGCAAGATGCTGATGCGCGTTATGCAGATTTAGGTGCGGATATGCCGCTGACCGAATGCCTGAAAGATGTTGTGGTGCGCATGGTTCCGTACTGGACTGAATCCATTGTTCCTGATCTCAAAGCTGGCAAGACAGTGCTTGTTACAGCGCACGGTAATTCACTACGCGCTTTGGTTAAGCACCTCGATGGAATTAGCGATGCAGATATTGCGGGCCTGAATATTCCAACAGGTATTCCGCTGCTGTATGAATTGGATGCAGATTTTAAGCCAGTGAAAAAGGGCGGGGAATACTTAGATCCTGCTGCAGCTGCTGAAGCAATAACAGCGGTAGCAAATCAGGGTAAGAAGTAACTACTTCGTAATATTTGCGTAGGTATCGCGCTTGTCGCGGATAATTGCATCAACTGTTACAACCCCTGCGCGAGCAAATGCAAGTGTCAAAGTTACGTTGTGGCCTGCTTGTGCACCAACGCCTGGAAATACTGCCTTTGCATTAGCTGAATCGCCTTCAAAACGAATTGGCTTATCGGTCAGAAGATTCTGCTCGCCGGTAATGACAGCAGCTGTTCCGCCTGCGCTAATTCCAAGGAGTGCATCTGATTCAGATGAGTGGTTAACGATCGTTCCGATAACAACTGCTGATCCATCTTCAGTTGCAACAAGAAGCAAATTAGTGATTGAAAGGTCACTTCCATTTGTTGTGACGCTTGCTTCGTTGCCATCTGTCACGCGCTTGATTAAACGTGTTGGAGCGTCGGGGCCTGAACCACCACATGCTGTGAGTGAGAGCGCAAGAGCCGTTGCAATAAATGCAAT
>CAIPLJ010000111.1 GCA_903865885.1 uncultured Actinomycetes bacterium
AATTCCAACTGGCTCTATCGCACTCGATATTGCACTTGGTATCGGAGGCCTTCCACGTGGTCGCATCGTTGAAATTTATGGAACTGAATCCTCAGGTAAGACAACTCTTACGCTGCATGCAATTGCAAATGCACAGAAGGCTGGCGGAATCTGCGCCTTCATCGATGCAGAGCATGCATTCGATGCAGAGTATGCAAAGAAGCTTGGCGTTGATATCGATGCACTTCTTGTTTCACAGCCAGATACAGGCGAACAAGCTCTCGAGATCATGGATATGTTGATCCGTTCCGGAGCTCTCGATCTCGTCGTTGTCGACTCAGTTGCAGCCCTTGTTCCTCGCGCAGAAATCGAAGGCGAGATGGGCGATTCACATATGGGTCTTCAAGCACGCCTTATGTCACAAGCGCTTCGTAAGATCACTGGTGCACTTCACCAATCAAAGACAACAGCAATCTTTATCAACCAGCTCCGCGAAAAGATCGGTGTCTTCTTCGGTTCTCCAGAGACAACAACAGGTGGAAAGGCGCTCAAGTTCTACGCATCTGTTCGCCTCGATATCCGCCGAATCGAAACTCTTAAAGAGGGTACTGAATCAGTCGGTAACCGTACGCGCGTCAAGGTCGTCAAAAATAAGATGGCTCCACCATTTAAGCAGGCTGAATTCGACATCATCTACGGTGTCGGAATCTCTCGCGAAGGTTCACTTCTCGATATGGGCGTCGAACTCGGTATCGTGAAGAAATCAGGCGCTTGGTATACCTATGAAGCCGATCAACTCGGCCAAGGTAAAGAAAATTCACGCGCATTCCTCATCGATAATCCAGATCTTGCCAACGAGATCGAATCTAAGATCCGCGCAAGCTTCGTACCCGTCGAAGTTGATGCAGAGATGATCGCAGAGATCGATGAAGCAGCAGCAGAGGTTGATTTCTAATTTCACTGCAATTTGCAAAGGTAGAACGTGGCGAAGGCTCCGACCCTTACGAAGTAGCTCACACACTTGCGCTCAACGCACTTGTGACCAGAGCGAAAAGTAAGGGCGAGCTTCTCGCTCACCTTAAAACCCGTGGCGTCGAAGACGATGTAGCGCAAGCTGTCGTATTTCGCTTGCAAGAGAGTGGTCTTATCAATGATCGCGAATTTGCAGCCGCCTGGGCAACATCGCGCCATAACCATAAGAAGATCTCAAAGCGCATTATCGCTGGCGAACTTCGCCAGAAGGGTGTTACTCAAGAGCAGATCGATGAGGCGCTCGATGGCATCGATGACGAATCCGAATATCGTGCAGCCTTTGATTTAGGATTTAAAAAGTTCAACACAATGTCGCGCCTTGAGCCCGATGTTCAGATTCGCCGTATTCAATCGCTACTAGCGCGAAAAGGTTTTAACTTTACGATTATCTCCCGAGTTCTGCGCGAACTCGATCTGATACATAACTGACTTACTTTCCTTGCTTTAAGTGCTCAGTTAATCGCTCCGCAGTTGCAACAACGGCTGCTGCATGTAAACGACCTGGCTGGCGACCTAAACGCTCAATCGGTCCGCTAATCGAAACAGCTGCAATGACTTTTCCATTAGGGCCACGTACTGGTGCAGAAACTGATGTCACACCTGCTTCACGCTCTCCTACAGATTGCGCCCAACCGCGGCGACGATCGGCAGCTAAATGCGCTGCTGTATAACGCGCATTCTTTAAACCGCGATGAATTTTTTCAGAGTCTTCCCACGCCATTAAAATTTG
>CAIPLJ010000112.1 GCA_903865885.1 uncultured Actinomycetes bacterium
CGAAACTCCATCAGGAATGGCTGCAGTATTAGGCGGAGATCGCCAGATAGTTCTACGCGCCATTGCAGATTTAGGACTTGTCGCAGCAAATGACAATGGTGGTGGACAGATTGTTGCGGCGGGAGATCTCGAATCTCTGGCGCAATTGGCTCCCGAAGGCGCTCGCATTCGTCCGCTCGCTGTTGCTGGCGCATTCCATACCTCTTATATGCAGTCAGCAGTGGAACCACTGCGCTCACTTGCTGCAACGATGTCGCCAACACAGCCTTCGGTTGGAGTTCTCTCAAATAAAGATGGAGCAGTTATTTCAGATGGCGCCGATATTCTGGCTCGTATCGTCAATCAGATTGCAAACCCTGTTCGCTGGGATTTATGTATGGAAACTCTTGTATCTCTTGGCGTCACAGGCGTGATTGAAGTTGCTCCCGCTGGCACCCTAGTTGGACTCATCAAGCGTGCTGCACCTAGTATCGAACAGTTCGCACTCAAGAGCCCAGATGATCTCGATGCAGCACGTATATTTGTTGCTAACCACGGAGGCAAGTAATGAAGACGATTGCAACAAAGACTGGCAGTGAGAGCCAGATTCTCTCTGTCGGCTCATATCGCCCCAAGCGCGTGGTGCTCAACGACGAAGTGGCAATCAGAATTGATTCCAGTGATGAATGGATTCAGCAACGTACTGGTATTGAAGCGCGTCGTTTTGCGGATGAGACAGAGACTGTTCTCGATATGGCTACATGGGCTGCGCAAGATGCACTGAAAAAAGCGAAGCTTTCAATTACAGATATCGACACTATCATCGTTGAAACAATTACCTTTCCTTTTCAAGCACCATCTGCGGCAACCGCAATCCTTCAGCGCCTTGGCCATCCCAAGGCTGCCGCCTTCGATATCAATGCGGCCTGCGCAGGTTTCTGTTACGGAGTCTCGATGGCTCACGATTTTATTAAGTCCGGAACATCAAAGACTGTTCTTGTCATCGGAGCTGAAAAGATTTCAGATTTCACAGATCCCGACGATCGTGCGACAGCATTTATCTTCGCCGATGGTGCAGGAGCTGTCGTCATCGGTGCATCCAAAGAAGCTGGCATTGGTCCGGTTGAATGGGGATCAGATGCCGATAGTCGCGATGCAATTTTAATGAATCCATCATGGATCGATGTGCGCGATGTTGAAACTCAATTAACTAAGGCTGGCAGCAAATGGCCGAACATCACTCAAGAAGGTCAGAAAGTTTTTCGTTGGGCAGTATTTTCTATGAGCAAAGCTGCAGTCAAGGCGCTTGAATCTGCGGGGCTCACAGTCGGCGATCTCGATGCATTTATTCCACATCAAGCAAATGTGCGCATCATTGAAACCATGGCGAAAGAGATGGATATGCCAGATTCAGTGATCACCGCCGATGACATTCGCAAAAATGGAAATACTTCTGCGGCATCAATTCCTCTGGCGATGGATGCTCTCCTTGAGAAACATCCCGAGCTCCATGGAAAATTGGCTCTTCTCATCGGGTATGGCGCAGGTCTCGTTTATGCGGGCCAAGTTGTGAAATTACCGCCAAAACCGTAATTTTTCTCAGATTACCTCCCTATTTACTGGGAAGTAAGCCCCACTTTCATACACAATTACATACCTGTCCCCACGAATACAGATATAGCAAAGGAAAAATAATGGCGCTGTCACCAGCAGATGTACTTGCAGGAATCAAAGAGATCGTTGAAGAAGTAGCAGGCATTCCAGCTGCATCAATTGAACTCGATAAGAACTTTACAGATGACCTAGAAGTCGACTCACTCAGCATGGTTGAAGTTGTCGTCGCATGCGAAGAGCGCTTTGGCGTAAAGATTCCTGATGAGAAGGTAACTGATCTCGCTACAGTCGGCGATGCTGTTAACTTCATCGTTAACGCTGCTGCATAACTAGAAAATACCTCGTATGTCACAACGTCGCGTAGTCGTTACGGGCCTCGGAGCCACAACGCCTCTCGGTGGAGATGTCGATTCAACCTGGAAGGCGATTTTGGCCGGCCAAAGTGGTGTCAGACTTCTTACTGAAGATTGGCGTGAGCTCCTACCCGTGCACTTCGCTGCGCGCGTTGCGACAGAACCTGCAGATCAGATGGAGCGCGTTGAAATGCGTCGCCTTGATCGCTCAGAACAATTTGCACTCGTTGCATCTCGCGAAGCCTGGAAAGATGCGGGCTCACCTGATGACATCGATAAAGAACGTCTCGGAGTTGTTATCGCATCCGGTATCGGTGGTGTCATCACACTCCTTGATCAATTTGTTAATCTCAATGAAAAAGGTGCACGCGGAGTCAGCCCACACACTGTTCCGATGTTGATGCCTAATGGACCTGCTGCAAATGTGGGTCTTGAACTTCAAGCAAAAGCTGGCGTGCATACTCCCGTCAGTGCATGCGCATCAGGTGCCGAAGCAGTTGGCTATGCCTACGAAATGATTAAGAATAATCGCGCAGATATTGTTGTCTCTGGCGGCGTTGAAGCTGCAATTCATCAATTGCCGATGGCTGGCTTTGCAGCAATGAAAGCACTTTCAACTCGTAACGATGACCCAGCACGCGCATCACGTCCGTATGATCGCGATCGCGATGGTTTCGTTCTTGGCGAAGGTGGCGGAGTACTTGTTCTTGAAGAGTACGAACATGCAAAGGCGCGCGGTGCAAAGATTTACTGCGAAATCGGCGGTCAAGGTCTTTCATCCGATGGGTATCACATTGCTGCCCCTGACCCAGATGGAAGCGGAGTACAGCGCGCAATTAAATTCGCACTCGCAAATTCAGGTTTGTCTACAAAAGACATCGTGCACCTAAATGCGCATGCAACATCAACTCCTGCAGGAGATGTTGCTGAAGCAAATGCGCTGCGCAAAGCGCTAGGTGCAGATGCCGATCATGTTGCAGTATCTGCAACAAAGTCGATGACGGGACACCTTCTAGGTGGCGCCGGTGCAATTGAATCTGTCTTTATCGTCAAGGCGCTTCAAGATCGCCTTGCTCCCCCAACTATTAATATCGAAAACTTAGACCCAGCTGTGACTGTCGACGTTGTCCGTGACACTCCGCGCCAATTACCGTCGGGCGATATCGCAGCGCTCAATGATTCCTTCGGTTTTGGCGGCCACAACGTAGTACTTGTATTTAAATCGCTCTAACCTAGACCTATGGCAACACCTGAGAGAGTGCTCGATCCCGAGGCACGAATCGCCAAACTCGTAGATAACGGTAAATACGAACTTCTCATCCCCCGCACTGATTGTGGAATGGTTGCTGCAACTGGTTTGGTAAAAGGAAATAAAGTAATTATTTTTGCATCCGATCCCACAATTAAAGGTGGCGCACTCGGTATTGAAGGATCACAGGTAATCGTTCAGGCTTATCGCTCTGCAATGGGCGCACAAGTTCCTGTGATCGGAATCTGGCATTCGGGTGGTGCTCGGTTAAGTGATGGCGTTGCATCTCTGAATGCATTCGGTGAAGTTTTTCAAGCAATGGTGACAGCAAGTGGTCGTATTCCACAGTTATCACTAGTCCTCGGACCCACAGCAGGTGGCGGTGCATATGGTCCTGCACTTACCGATGTCGTAGTCCTTGCACCCGAAGGTCGCATCTTTGTTACTGGCCCAGACGTTGTGAAATCTGTAACTGGCGATGTTGTCGATATGGCGTTGCTCGGTGGGCCTGAAGCACATAGTAAGAACTCTGGTGTTGCCCATGTCATCGCACCTTCTGAAGATATTGCTTTTCGCGAAATTCAAGATCTTGTATCTCTCTTTGCCAATCAAGGTTTGATGTCGGCAAAGGTCAAAGATGTTCCACTTGCTCACTTAGTGCCAGATTCGGCAAAACGGATCTATGAAGTTCATCCGCTCGTTGATGCAATTCTCGATCAGGATGGTGAAAAACTCGAGCTTCTTGATATGTGGGCACAGAACATGACAAC
>CAIPLJ010000113.1 GCA_903865885.1 uncultured Actinomycetes bacterium
GCAAGAGGAATTGTGACGAAGCCTCCGTAGACAGGGTGTCCCAATACGAAGCCAAGAGTGATACCGATAATGAGAACCACAAGGAAAATCGCAATAAGTGCGATACCGATCCACGGCTTTACGCTCTTAGTGACTTTGTAAGCGTCACGGAACGTTTGGAAACGAGGAGTCTTGATCTTGGCTTCTTTATTCTTCTTCTTAAACATGTTCGTTAGTTTAGGGGAGCAGGGGCTGTACCACCAAGGCGTACAGGCGCCCAGCGCTGTCCTTCATGTGAATCTGGATACTTTTCTTGTACTTCATGGAGCATCTTCAGCATAGTTTCGCGCAGCAATTTCTCTCCAGCTTCAACATCTGATTGCTTATCAAAGTAGAGCGGCTCACCAAATGCGACGGTGATAGGGATGTTCTTACGACGCAGGTTGCGCTTGACCTTCTTAGTCCAAATACGCTGAGAACCCCAGACAATGGTGGGAACGATGGGAACACCGGCTCCCATAGCAAGTCGAACAGCACCTGATTTAAGTTCCTTGATTTCAAAGCTTACGGAGATTGTTCCTTCAGGAAAGATCCCGATGATTTCACCTGCGCGAAGTGCGCGCAGTGCGGCAACGAATGAGGCAGAACCGCTTGAGCGATCGACTGAGATGTGGTGCATTCCGCGCATTAGTGGTCCAGCTAATTTGTTATTGAAGATTTCCTTCTTTGCCATGAATCGCACGTAGCGACCAGCAGGAAGTGCAGCTGTTCCGGTGAGAGCAAAGTCGAGATAACCGATGTGGTTAATCGCAAGAATTGATCCACCATCACGTGGAATATTCTCTTCACCATGAAAATCAAACTTTAAACCGAGGTATCGCCAGAATGCTTTGATGACAACGATAACGGGTGGATATACGAGATCAGCCAACAGAGGCACGCTTCTCTTGCGCTTGCTTATAGAGACGTCCAGCGCGATATGAGCTGCGAACTAGTGGACCGCTCATGACACCGCTGAAACCAATATCTTCTGCCTCTTTTGCAAGCTCGACAAACTCATCTGGCTTTACCCAACGTTCTACTGGGTGGTGCTTATTCGTTGGGCGCAGATATTGAGTAATGGTGATTAAGTCGCAACCTGCTGCATGGAGATCAACAAGTGCTTGTGAAATTTCTTCACGTGTCTCACCTAGACCGAGAATGAGGTTTGATTTAGTGATCAATCCAAAGTCGCGTGCTTGGCTGATGACATTAAGGGAGCGTTCGTAAGTGAATGCTGGACGAATGCGCTTAAAGATGCGGGGGACTGTCTCGAGATTGTGGGCAAATACTTCAGGGCGAGTCTCAAAGACCTCATTGAGGAATACAGGATTGCCGCTGAAATCTGGTGCGAGCATTTCAACACCAGTACCAGGGTTGAGTTCATGCACTTTGCGAATCGTTTCCGCGTAGAGCCATGCACCTTCATCATCTAAATCATCGCGAGTAACACCTGTAATAGTTGCGTACTTCAAACCCATTGATTGAACTGATTCAGCGACGCGGCGAGGTTCATCGCGATCGAGTGGTTCCGGCTTTCCGGTATCGATATTGCAGAAGTCGCAGCGACGTGTGCAACGCTCGCCGCCAATCAAAAATGTGGCTTCCTTATCTTCCCAACATTCAAAGATATTGGGACAGGCTGCTTCTTGGCAGACTGTGTGTAGTCCTTCGCTCTTCACGAGTGAACGAAGACGTGTGTATTCAGGGCCCATGTTGGCACGAGTCTTAATCCACTCAGGCTTTCGCTCAATAGGAGTCTCAGTATTGCGCGCTTCGATGCGAAGTAATTTACGTCCATCTGGTGCGATAGTCATGCACTTACCTTTGTTAGAGAATCGGTTAGATGTTTCTGTACTAATGGAAGAACTTCATCGACGGTTATTTCTCGACCGAGCTCTGCAGATATTGATGTGACCGTTGCATCGTCTATTCCGCAGGGGATAATTCTATTGAACCCAGAGAGGTCCGGATTCACATTCAAGGCAAAGCCATGCATCGATACACCTGAAGCGACTCGAATTCCAATAGCTGCGATTTTGCGCTCTCCGCGAGAGTCAGTGACCCACACTCCAGAACGGCCAGCGACTTGTGTCGCAGTAATACCGAGTTCTGCGCAGACTTTCATCAGTCCAACCTCAATCTCTCTGACAAACCCAACCAATTCTGTTGGCTTGGCTAATTTAACAATCGGATAGCCAACTAATTGGCCGGGTCCATGCCATGTAATTTTTCCACCGCGATCTACATTGATCACTGGTGTTCCGTCAGTAGGTCGCTCAATATCTGACGTTCTCTTTCCGGCTGTGTAGACAGATGGATGTTGAAGTAAAAGTAATGTATTTGCTCGCAGCCCTGCTGCAATTTCTGAGTGAAAAAGTCTCTGCAGTGCAAGAGCCTCTTCGTAATCCATTAATCCGACGTGCTCTATCACGAGTGGAGTTTCGAATAAATTCTCGAGAGAACCCGCGCTTAGGAGTGGCACGGGTACAGCCTAAAGGTAGGCTAGCCCTCTCGCGAATCACGCATACCGCGTCGCCCGAAAGGCTATATCTATCGTGTCTACAATCACCACAACGAAATCCCGTAAGCCATTTGCCCTAGCTATGTTGGTCGTCATCGCCTGGTTCTTGATATCAGGCATCTTCGGACCACTCTTTGGCAAGTTATCTACTGTTCAAGATAACAACAACTCTTCCTTCTTGCCGAAGGGTTCAGAGGCTTCGATGGCATCTGAACAAATTAAGACATTCTCTGGCAAGGATTCGTTTAACTTCCCAACGTTGATTCTCTTTGAAGGGAAAATTTCTCCCGAGAAGTTGGTGGCAATTAACGCACACATGCAGGGCGTTGGAGATCTCACTCTTTCAGGTACTTCTGCGAAGATTTCAGATTATTTGGCCCCAGGTCAGACGATTACTGTTTTCCCATCACAAGATGGTCAAGCGATTTTGGCAAACGTTCCGCTCGATGGTGGTTCAATCGGTAAGACTCTGCCAAATGACAAGCCAGTTCTTCCTGCAGTCGTCGAAGCACTCAGAACTGATATCAAGCCATTTGCTCAAGCAAATGGGGTTACGCACTACGTAACCGGTCCGGCTGGCTTACTCGGTGATCTCTTCGGTGCATTTGGAACTCTCGATTCATCGCTTCTCCTAACAACTCTTGGAGTGGTCGCAATTATTTTGATTGTTGTCTATCGCTCACCAGTGCTGTGGATCATTCCATTGCTTTCAGCGCTCTTCGCCCTTTCAACTGCTGGCGGCATTGTTTATCTGCTTGCAAAGAACGGAGTACTTAAAGTCGATGGACAGTCGCAAGGAATTCTCTCCGTCCTTGTTATTGGTGCAGCAACCGATTATGCGCTGCTCTTAATTGCTCGCTATCGTGAAGAACTTCATCACAACGAAAACCGCTTCGATGCAATGCGTGCTGCATATAAAGGAGTTTGGGAACCAATCCTTGCATCGGGTTCAACAGTTTCGATCTCACTTCTTATTCTCCTCTTCAGTAAGTTATCGAATACAGCCGGGCTTGGACCTATTGGTGCAATAGGAATCGTCTCCTCGATGATCACTATTCTTACCTTGCTGCCAGCCCTGCTTCTTGTCTTTGGTCGTTGGATTTTCTGGCCACGCATTCCTCGTAATGATGGCGATGACCATGTGATGTCAGGACCATGGTCAAAGGTCGCAGCATCGATTGGTAACCATCCTCGTCGAGCTTGGGTTTCTGCTGGAATAGTTCTTTTGCTCTTCGCAGCAGCGTCATCGACTCTTAAAGCAGATGGCATCGGAACCGTCGACACATTTACGGGCCATCCTGAATCTGTTGTTGGGCAGAAGTTATTGCTTAAGCACTTCCCAGGTGGACAAGGGGATCCAACACAAGTTGTTGTCAGTGCTGACAAGATCGGAATTGTCACGACAGCGTTGAAAAATGCACCAGGAGTATCAGTGATTACTCCACAACTTGATGGAGTGCCAATACCTGGACAACCACTACCTCCAGTAAAGATTGTTAATAACAGAGCGATACTGAATCTGACTCTGGATAAAGCTCCTGATAGCGTCGATGCAGGAAAAGATGTTCCTGAAATCAGGCGACTTGCACATGCAGCAGATCCGTCATCGCTCGTAGGAGGCACAAGTGCCGTCTACTTCGATGTTCGCACCGCTAATAGTCGAGATAACCACACAATCATTCCAATTATCTTGTTGGTGATCACATTGATTCTCGGATTACTTTTGCGCAGCGTGATTAGCGCTGTTGTCCTCTTGGGAACCGTTGTTCTTTCATACTTTGCAACTCTCGGAGTATGCGCCTTGGTCTTCAACCATATCTTTGGCTTTGCCGGGGGAGATAACTCATTCCCACTCTTTGCCTTTATCTTCTTGGTTGCACTTGGCATCGATTACAACATCTTCCTGATGACTCGCGTACGTGAAGAATCTCAGAAGATTGGTACTCGAGCTGGAGTCATTAAGGGCGTAACCGTGACAGGTTCTGTTATTACTTCAGCTGGAATCGTGCTTGCGGCAACATTTGCAGTACTTGGACTACTTCCGTTGGTCCCTCTTGCAGAACTCGGATTCGCAGTTGCCTTTGGTGTATTGCTCGACACCATTATCGTGCGCTCGATTTTGGTACCAGCGATTGTTCATGAAATTGGTCCAAAAATCTGGTGGCCTTCAAAGCTGCAGGATAAGTAGATATGCGCGTTGGCATTGCTGGATATGGATTGGCAGGGCGTTCATTTCACGCACCACTTCTTAAAGGATGCGGATTTGAAGTCGCCACAGTTCTTACTGGCAATTCAACACGTGCTCGTCAAGCGAAGGAAGATTTTCCTCTCACCAAGGTCGTAGATAGCCTGGATGTTTTCCTTAAAGAGGACCTCGATCTTGTTGTCGTTGCATCTGCAAATATGGCGCACGCAGAACAATCACTTGCTGCAATTAAGGCTGGAATTCCAGTCGTTGTCGATAAACCTATGGGCAGATCAGTTCAAGAGAGTGAATTGATCATTCATGCAGCACAAAAGGCTGGGGTCCCAGTGACCTCATTTTTCAATCGCCTATGGGATAGCGATGCACTGACGATTAAGAAAATTGTTGCCAACGGACTGATCGGTAAACCATTTCGCTTAGATTCACGTTTTGAACGATTCCGCCCGCAACTCAATCTCGCTTCATGGCGTGAATCTGAGAGCGCTGAAAATGGCGGAGGACTACTTCTCGATCTTCAAACGCATTTACTTTCAACTGCCATCGATTGGTTTGGACCTGCAAAGCTTGCCTATGCAAATGTGCGCAGCATCCGCGGAGATTCAGAAGATGATGTTGTACTCAATCTTGTTCACGATTCAGGCGTTGATTCTTATTTAGCAGTCAGCGCTATCGCTGGATCTCCTGGACCACGCATTCGCTTGCTGGGAACTGATGGTGCTCTCATCGTCGAAGATCTCGATCCGCAAGAAGCACTTCTGCGAGCCGGTGAATTTCCCGAAGGTGGAACCTGGAGCGTTCCAACGAGTTCCAAGGCATATATCCAACGCGGTGATACCAGGGAAGAGATACAGACTGTCCCCGGAAATTATGGACACTTCTATCTTGCAGTGCGTGATGCTCTTGAAGGTAAAGGTCAGTGGCCGATATCAACTGAACAAATTCTCGTAGTTTCACGAATCATTGATGAGGCGCGTGAAATAAGTGCCCGATAAGGTCGCTGTCATTGGAGCTGGCCTTGCAGGGTTAAGCGCTGCAATTACTTTGCAAGATGCTGGCGTTGACGTTGAAGTGTATGAATCCAGTGATCGAGTAGGTGGAAGAGTTTCCACCGATGTCATCGATGGCTTCCGTTTAGATCGTGGCTTTCAATTAATTAATGCGAAGTACCCTGAGATTCGCAGGCTCGCCATAATGAGCGAACTTGATTTCATCACAGCGACGCCAACGGTTGATATAGCAGTGGGGGATAAGCGATACGCGCTAGGAGATCCTCGATCTCATCCATTCTCAGCACTTAATTCGGCGACAGGTAAACTCTCAGAGAAGGTAAGTTTTCTAGCTTACTTAACTCATAAATCAAAGGTTGGTCTTTCAGTTGAAGATGAGATGTGCTCACTGGGCCAGCTCTATACCCGTGTATTGAAACCATTTCTGACGGGAGTTTTCCTCACCTCGCCTGCCAATGTAGATGCGATTAGTGGAAAAGAGATTGTGCGCTCATTCATTACTGGTAAACCTGGACTCCCATCTCAAGGTGCAGGAACACTTGCCACCGTACTCGCAAAGAGAGTGCACAATATCAATCTGAATTCACGCATCGATTCGATGTCTCAATTGAAAGAGGCACAGATAATTGTTGCAACCGATCTCACCACTGCAGCGCAATTACTTGACATCCCGAGCGTTCCGAAATTGGCAAGTAGCACTACCTGGTATCACGAGGTACCAAGCGATATGACTCAATCATCACGCCTATTAATTGATGGGCAAGCCCGTGGACCAGTGATTAACTCCATTGCAATTTCAAAGATGGTCAAAAGTTATGCACCACAAGGAAAGACGTTGCTATCGAGTACGACAATCGATGTTGCCTCTGAATCCGAAGTACGACGACATCTTGCTCTCATGTGGGGAAGATCGACTACGCAATGGTCGCTCATAGCAAAGTATGAAATTCCAAAATCACTGCCGATATTTGGCGTAGGTTCAGCAGGCGCACAATCTGCAAGGATTTCTGAGCGAGTATTTATTGCAGGAGATTACAGAACTGCACCTTCACAAAATGGTGCGCTGCTGTCGGGACGGCTGGCCGCCCAAGAGTTACTCAGGAATTAACGCTGTAAGAGCGCTTGTGATGTGTGGGTAATCCCAGTTAAATCCAGCTTCGGTAAGAGCGTGAGGCATAACTTTTTTGCTTCCGAGAATTTCGCTTGAAAATCCACCGAGTGCAATCTTGAGAGCAATCGCTGGTGCAGGAAATAGAGCCGGACGATGCATTGCTTGAGCTAGAGCAGATGTAAATTCTTGATTTGTCACTGGGTTAGGCGAAGTTATGTTGACCGGTCCTGCAATATTGTTCTCAAGCAAGAATGTAATTGCGCGGATTTGATCGTGCAAGGTAATCCATGACCACCATTGTTTTCCATTTCCTAGCTTTCCACCGAGTCCTAATCTAAAGAGCGGAAGCATTCTCCCGAGCGCTCCACCGGTGGGATCCAGGACAAGGCCAGTGCGAATCTTTACTACACGTGTACCTGTAGCAAGATCTGCTGCGCCTTCCCATTCGCGACAGACAGCTGCAAGGAAATCATCTCCTGCACGATCTGATTCGATAACCGATCGATTACCGGATTCTCCATACCAGCCGATCGCACTAGCTGAGATAAATACTTGTGGCTTCACTTCATTTACAGCATTTGCGATCGCTGTAGTGCCAAGCAACCGAGAATTGAGAATCTCAGCTTTGTATTTCTTGCTCCATCTCTTATCTCCAACACCGACTCCAGCTAAGTGGATGATTGCATCGACGCCACGAAGTGCTTCGATATCAACATCACCCGTCTTTGGATCCCACTGAATTTCATCAGATGCGACTACGGGGCGGCGAACAAAACGCTGAACTGTGTGACCTTCGCTCCTGAGGTGACCGACAAGTGCTGTGCCAATCAGACCTGAAGCGCCAGTGATTGCGATTCTCTGCGGAACAGACATAAAAGTTAGAGACCCAAATCAGATTCGAATGCTCCGCCTTCGAGGCGCTCTTTGAGAGTGACCAAGAAACGTGCTGCATCTGCGCCATCCACAACGCGGTGATCGTATGAAAGTCCGAGGTAGACCATTGAGCGAATTGCAATTGTCTCGCCACCGTCTTCGCCCTTAACAACCATTGGACGCTTTACAACTGCACCAAGGCCAAGAATTGCTACCTGTGGTTGATTGATGATGGGAGTATCAAAGAGCGCTCCACGTGAACCTGTATTGGTAAGAGTAAATGTTCCGCCACCGAGCTCATCTGGAGTTACCTTGTTATCGCGTGTGCGCGCTGCGAGATCTGCAATCTTTCGTGCCACTCCACCCATATTGAGGTCGCCAGCATTGTGCATCACTGGGACTAAGAGTCCGCGCTCGGTGTCAACAGCAATACCTAGGTGTTCTGCACCGTGATAAATAATTTGATCGCCTTCAACAGATGAGTTAAGGACTGGATGTTGCTTCAGCGCTTCACACACTGCAACGGCAAAGAATGGAAGGAATGAAAGCTTGACGCCTTCACGCGCCTCAAATGTTGGCTTTGAGCGATCACGAAGTCGAGCAATCTTTGTGACATCCACTTCAATCACTGTTGTGAGTTGAGCAGACACCTGGAGGGATTCGACCATGCGTGCTGCAATAACTTTACGGAGACGTGACATGGTCACAGTTGTTCCGCGAAGTGGGGAAGTAGAAGGAGCTGCTGGACGAGGAGTTGATGGCGCAGATGTTGTTACTTGAGCAGACGAAACTGGTGCAGCTGCAACTGGCTTGGACACAGCACTTTGAACGTCCTCTTTACGGATACGTCCGCCAATACCTGTTCCACGAACAGATGCGAGATTTACTCCGAGATCGTTAGCAAGCTTGCGAACAATTGGAGTCACGTACGCATCTTGCGGTTGTGAAACAGGTGCTTGCGCTACAGGCACAGCAACTGGAGTAGAAACTTGAGGAGGTACCTGTGCCACCTGGACCTGAGCAATTGGCTCGGACACAACTGGAGATGGCGCAGCTGGTGGTGTGATCGCAGCGGGTGCAGAGCCTGAAATTCCAATGAGTCCAAGACGCGCACCAACTGGAACAGTTGTATCTACCGCAACATCGATTGCAAGAAGTGTTCCGGCAACTGGTGAAGGAATCTCTGTGTCGACTTTGTCGGTTGAAACTTCAAGTAGCGCTTCATCTACTGCAATTGAATCTCCAACGTTCTTAAGCCAGCGAGTAACAGTTCCTTCGCTGACAGATTCACCGAGGGCAGGCATCGTGATGACTGTTCCGCCTCCAGTAGGTGCTGCTACTGGAGCAGCTGGTGCAGGCGGTGGAGTGGACACAAGTGCCGGAGTCACAACTTGAGCTGGAACCTCTGCCACCTGGACCTGAGCTACGGGTTCGGACACAACAGGTGCTGGAGTTGAAGAAGCCTCTGTAGCTATCACTGCAAGTTCTGCGCCGACTGCAACGGTTTGATCTACACCGACAACAATCTTTGAAAGTATTCCAGCAACGGGTGAAGGAATCTCTGTATCGACTTTATCTGTAGAAACTTCGAGGAGCGGTTCATCGACAGCGACCATGTCGCCTTCGTTCTTAAGCCAGCGTGTAACTGTTCCTTCACTGACGCTCTCACCGAGAGCGGGCATCGTTACTGAGAATGACATGGCTATTTTCTCCTCTTACTTAACCGTGCGAGTGAAGTGGTTTGCCTGCAAGAGCCATGTGAGCTTCGCCCATTGCCTCTGACAGTGTTGGATGTGCATGAAGAAGAGGCGCAACATCATCTGCTGATGCCTCCCAGTTAAAGATCAATTGAGCTTCAGATACTAATTCGCCAACGCGCGCACCGACCATATGGATTCCAAGCACTGGACCATTCTTCTGTGCAACAAGTTTGATTGAGCCCGCAGTCTTAAGAATTTGCGCCTTGCCATTTCCCGCAAGGTTGTAATCAACTTCAACAACATCATAGCCACGCTCTTTTGCAACCTTAGTTGTAAGACCCATAGATGCAACTTCTGGTTCAGAGTATGTAACTCGTGGAACACCATCGTAATTGATTGGACGAGGGTTTAGTCCAGCAATTGTTTCAGCAACGAGGATTCCTTCTTGGAAGCCAACGTGAGCCAGCTGCAATGTAGGAATGATGTCTCCGACAGCAAAGATTCCTGGAATATTTGTGCGGCAATGGTCATCAACGGTGATATATCCGCGATCCATTGCGATGCCAACTTCTTGATATCCAACGCCATCTGTGACAGGACCGCGGCCGACAGAGACAAGGAGTACATCTGCAGTGAATTCGCGGCCATCTTCCAAAGTAACTGTTACGCCTTTTTTATCAACGCGGTGAGATTTAAAGCGAACACCTAGCTCGAAGTTAATGCCACGCTTACGATAAGCGCGCTCGAGTAACTTGCTTGATGATTCATCTTCAAGTGCAATCAGGTGCGGCAAACCTTCAATGATTGTTACGTCCGAGCCAAATGATTTCCAGACTGATGCAAATTCGCAGCCGATGACTCCACCACCAAGAACGATGACGCTCTTAGGTACGTAATCCATATGTGTACCTTGATCTGATGTAATCACTTGCTTGCCGTCGATATCTAGACCTGGAAGTGTGCGTGCATATGAGCCAGTTGCTAAAACAATATTCTTGCCAACGTACTGCTCGCCATTTACTTCAACAGTGTTATTTGAAACGAGGCGACCAACGCCTTCGATATATGCAATTCCGCGAGACTTAACGAGTCCTTGCAGACCTTTATGCAGACCAGCGATAACGCCATCCTTATATGAGTTGACCCCAGCCATATCGATTGAGTTGAAAGTCGCCTTTACGCCGAACTGCTCTGATTCGCGTGCACTATCTGCAACTTCGCCCGCGTGAAGCAAAGCCTTAGTTGGGATGCAACCGCGGTGGAGGCAGGTACCGCCGACCTTATCCTTCTCGATGAGTGCAACTGTTAGACCAAGTTGCGATGCACGAAGTGCTGCTGCGTAGCCGCCGCTTCCACCACCAAGAACTACGAGATCAAAATTTGCCACCAAGACACTCCCTCGCCCGAAGCCATCCGCTATCCCGAGCTTAACGACCCTATCTTGCCAGCCTAGATACCAAGATGCATAACCCGCTTAGGCGGGGTCAGGAGCTAGCTGAAACTGCGAGTTGAACCAGAGAACGAAGTGCCACGCCAGTTCCACCCACTGGGGTGTAACCGTGGGGCTGGCTCTCGTTATATGCAGGTCCTGCAATATCAAGATGCAGCCATGGCAGTTCATCTGCAACGAAATCTTTCAAAAATAGACCCGCAACAAGCATTCCGCCCATGCGTTCTCCAATATTTGCAAGATCTGCAACAGGTGAATCAAGCGATGCGCGAAGTTCGATGGGAAGTGGCATCGGCCAAAATGCCTCGCCTGTCTCTTTCGTCACATCCATAAAGTGAGATGAGAAATCTGAATTATTAGTCATGACAGCACTTGTTCGGGTGCCAAGTGCAACAACTTGTGCACCTGTTAACGTTGCTACATCGACAATTCCATCGAGATCCTTTGTCTCTTGTGCACGTACTAGCGCATCTGCAAGTACTAAGCGGCCTTCTGCATCGGGATTGAGAACTTCAACAGTCTTGCCACCATAAATCGTGATGACATCGCTAGGCCGTGTTGCAGTATCGCTAATCATATTTTCGGCCAAAGGCGCCCAAGCTTCGATCGCAACTGGCAATTTCAACAGTGCAATTGCAATAGTTGCAGCACATACAGCAGCTGCACCACTCATATCGGATTTCATCGCCTCCATTCCCTTTGCAGGTTTGAGAGCAAGACCACCAGAATCGAATGTAATTCCCTTACCGACGAAGGCATATTTCTTCTTCGCCTTCGCACCTTTGGGGGTGTAAGAAATATTGAGAAGGCGTGGTGGGTTCACAGAACCTTGTCCCACGCCGATGATTCCGCCATAACCCTTTGATCGCAGTTGCGCATCAGTCATGACCGTCACTTTGAGACCAGCTGCTGCGCCGCCTGCCTTCTTTACTGCATCAGCCATCGCCTTACAGAAGGTATCGGGAGTGAGATGGCTTGGAGGAGTATTGATCAAATCGCGGACAAGGTTTGTATACGTTCCGATAATTTCAGCAGATTTAATTGC
>CAIPLJ010000114.1 GCA_903865885.1 uncultured Actinomycetes bacterium
CCGTTTCCCAGCCTATAATGATGAGATATGAAAGCGCACGCATCGCCGTAAAGGCTTCGTGTCCTGGTGTATCGATAAAGGTGATTGCGCGATTAACGCCATCATGATCGTGGTGAATTTGGTAAGCGCCGATGTGCTGAGTAATTCCGCCAGCTTCGCCCTTAATAACTTCAGTCTTACGAATAGCATCGAGAAGCGAGGTTTTACCGTGATCTACGTGTCCCATAACAGTAACTACTGGTGGGCGCGCCACAAGATCATCAGGATTCATATCTTCTAGCTCTTGAGCTAAGTCGATATCGAAGTCTTGTAGAAGTTCACGATCTTCATCTTCAGGAGAAACAATCTCAATCTGGTACTTGAGCTGTGCTCCTAGAATTTCGAATGTATCTGCATCTACAGATTGCGTTGCAGTAACCATTTCACCAAGGTGGAATAGAGCTGAAACTAACGCTGCTGGATCTGCGCCAATCTTCTCGGCAAAGTCTGCCAGCGATGAACCGCGACGCATACGAATCTTTGTCTTTCCATCACCGTGAGGAATAACTGCTCCACCAAGTTGTGGTGCTTGCATATTGTCGAATTCTTCGCGCAGCGCCTTACGTGACTTCTGCTTACGCTTTGAAGATTTACTTGCATTCTTTCCAAATGCACCAGCTGTACCGCCGCGACCTGGACCACGATTTGGTCCGCCGCCACCTGGACGTTGTGGACCACCTGCTGCACCACCTGGTGCACCACCCGTAGCACTTTGTGAACGATATGGACCTGACGATGTTGGTGCGCCACCTGTACGTGGTGGGTAATTTCCTGTTCCAGTTCCCGCACCTGCTGGTCGAGCTCCACCTGGTCGTGCTGCAAAACCTGGACGAACAGAACCTGGTCGAGCTCCTGCCATTCCTGGACGAGGTGCACCTGTTCCAGCTGGTCGTTGTGGTGGGCGTGGAACTGCGCCACCGGTTGAGAAAGGATTATTTCCAGGACGAGGTGGACGTGGAACTGCGCCACCTGTTGAGAATGGATTGTTACCTGGACGTGGTGCAACTGGCGCAGTTGGTGTTGCATCAGATGCAGGTGTTGCTGCTGCTTCTGTTGCTGCTGCCTTTGCTTCATCGTGTGCAAGCTTTTCAGCATCGCGTGATGCCTTCAGTGCTGCAAGATCAACGCCGAGTTCGGCGGCAAGTTCTGCAGCTAATTCTGGATTTACTTCGGCAGTCTTCTTTGAGGCGGCAGTCTTCTTCGCTGCAGCTTTCTTGACTGGTTTTTTCTCTTCAACTGGTTTTGCATCTGGATAGAGCGCAACTAACTTGCGAACTACAGGTGCTTCAACTGTTGATGATGCTGATCGGACGAATTCGCCCATTTCTTGGAGTTTTGCAAGGACTTCCTTGCTCTCCATACCGAGTTGTTTTGCCAACTCATGTACACGGACCTTTGACACATTTCTCCTGTCTTGGCCCGCATAAATTCTTGTGGGATGCGAGCCCTAGTTGTTCGACCTCATGATGTAAACGAGCTCATTTGAGTTTCATATCTTTCGCATCCATTCCATAAAAGCCACTTGCGTAAATGACGCCTGCGTAATACCGCCTGCGTAATGAGTGAAGTCTAGCGAACAGGCGCGAAAATCCCTATTTCATGCGGGATTATCGGGGTGGATATCGATACGCCAGCCAGTTAGGCGCGCTGCAAGGCGGGCATTCTGCCCATCTTTTCCAATGGCTAATGAGAGTTGATAATCAGGCACAACAACTTTTGCTGAACGAGTTGCCTCGTCAACAATCGTCACACTCGTTACCTTTGCAGGTGCAAGAGCATGAGCTACAAACTTTGCTGGATCTTCATCGAAGTCGACGATATCAATCTTTTCTCCATTGAGTTCATCCATTACTGCGCGCGCACGAGCACCTAGTGGCCCAATCAGTGAACCTTTAGGTGACACTCCTGCACGGTGTGATCGCACTGCAATCTTTGTGCGGTGGCCAGCCTCGCGAGCAACAGCCATAATTTCAACAATACGATCATTGATCTCAGGCACTTCAAGTGCGAATAGTTGCTTAACCAGCGCTGGGTGACTTCGGGACAACATAATTTCTGGCCCCTTAAGCCCTTGCTTTACCTCAACTACAAAACATTTGATGCGTTCGCCATGGGTATAGACCTCACCTGGTACCTGCTCTTGAGGTGGGATCTTTCCTTCAATGCGTCCGAGATTGACATGAATCATCTTCGGATCACGACCTTGCTGAATGATTCCAGAAACGATATCACCGACAGATGTTGTGAACTCCCCTACGATTTCTGCATCGTTTGTAGCTCGCATCTGCATCTTGATAGTTTGACGAGCGATAGATGTAGCAATGCGATCGAATCCTTCGACTTCAAGTACATCCTCGCTAACACGTTCACCAAGCTCATTAAATGTAGGTACAAAAATCTGTATATCGCCGGTCTCGCGATCGAGTTGTACTCGTGCATATCGGTTGGGCTCATCTGTTTCAGTGTAAGCCGTCAGTACAGCCGCCTCGATTGCTTGAATTAACTGTTCAATCGGCATACCTTTTGCATCGGTGAGCAGAACGAGTGATGGAATATCAACACCCATTATTTGTCACCATCTTTGCGATTAAATTCAATCTCAACTTGTGCTCGCTTAATGTCTACGAGAGAAATCGTTACTTCTTTAACATCCTTCTTCTCTGTCACAGTTAGCGTTACATCAACCTCAGAGTTGGAAAGTATTCGACCAGTGACTACTTCGCCATCAGTCTTGGTGACCTTAAGAAGTCTGTCGACATTCTTGGCAAAGTGACGTGGAAGAGTGAGCGGGCGATCGATTCCGGGAGAAGTTACTTCGAGCGTGAATGGGGTCTCTCCCATAAATGGCGCATCATCGAGAAGCTCTGAGACAAGCTTTGATGCAACTGTTACTTGATCAAGATTGAGGGCGCTAGCGCCATCGACGATGACAGTGACAATGCGGTGCTGACCGGGAGATACAAGATTGACATCTTCGAGAAAATATCCAGCTTTGTGAAGCGCCGGTGATATGAATTCAGAAATCTGGTCTTTCAGAGCCATTACTGATGCCGTCCTATTCGATTGTTATTCAGTTGTCGTGCATAGGCAAATTTACTGCATGTAGAGCGAGTATCCAAGTCGCAGAATAAGAAGACCGGTAACTATCAGATAGAAGATGCGGATGAAGCCTGAACCCTTCTTGATTGCCATATGTGAACCTGAATACCCGCCTATGAGGTTTGCGATTCCGAGCAAAAATCCAAGCTTCCACATGATGCCAATTCGAAAGCCGACCACGATGATGGATGCCAGGTTTGTTGTTGCATTGACTACCTTTGCAATGGCAGATGCACCAACAAATGCAAAGCCCATAATCGCAACAAGTGCAATCATCAACATCGTGCCTGTACCTGGACCGATTAGCCCGTCATAGAAACCAATGAGGCAGGCAGCGATAGCGCCAATCACCATCATTTTTTGTGGCGAATGTTTTTCGACATGCACTTTTCCAAGATCGGGCTTTAACAAGGTATAGATAAATATCGCAATCATCATAAAGAAGATTGCGCTCTTAAAGCTTTCGGGTGAAATCTTCGAAGCCAGCAGAGAACCAAAGCAAGCTCCTATAAATGCTGGGATAACCATTGCAATCAAGAGCTTCGGATCCGTCTTAATCGACCTTCGATATTTAATCGCTGCAGTTGTCGTGCCAAAGAACGCTGCGGTCTTAGATGTTGCAACAACGGATACTGGATTTCGATCGGGGAATGAGAGCAACATCGCTGGAGTCTGAATTAGCCCTCCCCCGCCTGCGATGGCATCGATAAAACCAGAGGAGAACATTGCAAGAGCAAGGAGTGCGAGATTAATCGCAGAGAGGTCGTACAACACGTTATTGGAGAGTAGCTAACGTCTTTGCAATCTCATCGACTGCTGAAGCAACTGCTACTTCGGATTTATCGCCAGTTTTGCGAACTCGAACTTCCACATTTCCCTGCTCGAGAGCCTTACCTACAACGACAATCATTGGAATACCAATGAGTTCGGCATCCTTAAATTTAACTCCGGGTGAAGTACCGCGGCGGTCATCGATCATCACAGATATTCCACGCGCCTCAAGGTCTGCTGAAATCTTTTCAGCGGCTTCAAAGACGTTATCTTCTTTTCCTGTTGCAACAACGTGGACCTTTGCAGGTGCAACTTCTACTGGCCATGAAAGACCAATCTCGTCATAACTCTGTTCGGCAATTGCTGCGACAGCGCGTGATACACCGATTCCATAAGAGCCCATGGTCACTACCTGAGATTTACCATTTTGATCTAAGACTGTAAGTCCCAGCGCATCTGCATATTTGCGACCCAGTTGGAAGATGTGGCCAATTTCAATAGCGCGATCAATGATGACTGGAGTTGCGCATTTCGGACACGCATCGCCCTTCTTAATCTGTGCAGCTTCAACGTAATGATCGATAGTGAAATCACGACCGCTAACAACATTGCGCGCATGCTTATCTTTAGCATTTGCACCTGTCACCCATGAAGTACCAGGTGCAATGCGTGGATCGGCATAAACAGTGATGCCGCTCTTTTTAGCATCTTGTGGACCGATGTAACCCTTAACAAGTCCTGGAAACTTTGCAAAATCTGCTTCTTCAAATACGCGAATCTCATTGACGCCTGCAAGATTTGCTTGAAGACGTTTGAGGTCGACTTCGCGATCTCCTGGGACCAACACTGATATCGCTTTCTCATCTGCCATCAACATGACATTTTTAAGAGTCATAGAACCGTCATATCCCCCACCGAACTTTGCGTTGAGCAAGTCAACAAGAGTGTCGATAGTTGGCGTATTGGGGGAATCAAAGACTTCGAGGGCTGCAACCTTGGATGCATCACTGGGCGCAACCACGGTTGTCATAGCTTCGACATTGGCTGCATATCCACATTTTTCACAGAGCACATATGTATCTTCACCAGTCTCGCATGGTGCTAAGAATTCTTCTGACGCAGACCCACCCATGGCACCTGATACTGCGCTGACGATGTTGTACTTCATCCGCAAACGATCAAAGGTCTTAATGTATGCAGCTCGGTGGCGCATATAAGACTCGACTAAGCCTTCATCGGTGAGGTCGAATGAATATGAATCCTTCATGACAAATTCACGCCCACGGATAATGCCAGAGCGAGGACGAGCTTCGTCGCGATACTTCGTTTGAATTTGATAGAGAGCAAGTGGTAAATCTTTATAGGACGAGTATTCGCCTTTGACCATCAATGTAAACATCTCTTCGTGTGTTGGCCCTAAGAGGTAGTCGGCGCCTTTGCGATCTTTGAGGCGGAATAAATCTGGACCGTAATCGTTCCAACGTCCAGTGGTCTCGTAGGCATCTTTCGGAAGAAGAGCCGGGAAATGTACTTCTTGGAAACCAGCTTTATCCATCTCATCGCGAACAATGTTTTCAATATTGCGAAGTGTGATGACGCCTAGTGGCAGCCATGAATAGACACCTGCTGCGATCCGGCGAATGTATCCGGCGCGGACTAAGAGGCGGTGACTTGGAACTTCAGCATCTGCTGGGTCATCGCGCAAAGTACGCAAGAAGAGAGTGGACATTCGCAACATATCGCGAACCCTACTAGAGGTTTACGAAGTTGTGACGGAAGGTTCTCCTGATGCAACGCCTGCGGCTTCCATCTCTTCGGCAAGTCGCATCGCTTCTTCAATGAGAGTCTCAACAATCTGCGCTTCAGGAACAGTCTTAATTACTTGCCCCTTTACGAAGATCTGGCCTTTTCCATTTCCTGATGCAACTCCGAGATCTGCTTCGCGAGCTTCGCCAGGACCATTAACAACACAGCCCATGACAGCTACGCGAAGTGGAACTGTCATTCCTTGTAGACCTGCTTGAACCTTTTCGGCCAAGGTATAAACATCTACCTGCGCACGCCCACATGAAGGACATGAAACGATTTCGAGTTTACGTTGGCGCAAATTGAGTGATTCGAGAATAGAGATTCCAACCTTCACCTCTTCAACAGGGGGTGCTGATAGTGAGACGCGAATTGTGTCGCCAATTCCTTCAGCAAGAAGGATTCCAAATGCCGTTGCAGATTTGATTGTTCCTTGGAAGATTGGACCAGCCTCTGTTACACCCAGGTGTAGCGGATAATCACACTTGGCAGCAAGTATTCGATAGGCGTTCACCATTGTTACTGGGTCATGATGCTTCACAGATATTTTAATATTACTAAATCCATGTTCTTCAAAGAGTGATGCCTCCCAGAGAGCAGATTCTGCAAGTGCTTCTGGGGTTGCTTTGCCATACTTTGCGAGCAGTCGCGGATCAAGTGAGCCAGCATTAACGCCGATACGAATTGGTATTCCCGCATCTCCTGCAGCCTTTGCTACTTCTTTTACCTTGTCATCAAATTGCTTGATGTTTCCAGGGTTTACGCGAACAGCCGCACACCCTGCATCGATTGCAGCGAAGATGTACTTCGGCTGAAAATGAATATCTGCAATCACTGGAATCTGAGATTTTTTAGCAATCTGTGCAAGAGCATCAGCATCATCTTGCGATGGAACTGCAACGCGAACAATCTGACATCCTGATGCTGTGAGCTCGGCAATCTGCTGCAAGGTTGCATTGACATCGGATGTCAGAGTTGTGCACATTGATTGAACACTGACGGGTGAATCAGAACCAACACCAACTGAACCAACCTGAAGCTGGCGTGTCTTGCGACGCGGATGCAGCGTTGGAGGTGGGGCGCTTGGAATTCCGAGATCAACCATGACGCTTATTCTGCCTTATCTCTAGAAATTGAGCGAGACGGGATTGAAGATGTCTGCGATAAGAAGAATTACCGTCAACACTGCGAGCACTGCAAATACCCCCATTGTTATAGGTGTTAGCACATTCACATCGATTCCAGCAGGACGTGGCTTTCCACGGAGGCGAGCGAAGAAGGCGCGAATCTCGTCGGCAATTGCAACTGCCATATGACCGCCATCGAGTGGAAGTAGTGGCAATACATTAAAGAGTCCGACAAAGATATTTAGGCTTGCAATCAAGAGAATAAATGTCCCGATACGTTCGGTATTACTCAACTTATTGCTGCTGACGGCATCCCCTGAAACTCGCGCTGCTCCCACTATTCCAACTAGTCCATTGGGATCACGTTTTTCATGGCCAAAAGTTTGGCGAATTAATTGAGGAACTTTCGTAGGAAGGGCAATCAGTGACTTTACAGATTCACGAATTAAGGTTCCACTTGCGCTCGTGGCATCTTTGCTCGCTTGCACAAATCCTTCGCGCTTGATTCCGACCTTGGTGACGATGCCAAGCATGTAACGCTTCTCGGCAGCGAGATAGGTAGGTGAAGCTGAGATGGTTATCTTCTCTGTATTTCGTTTAATAGAAAATGTAAGTTGTCTGCCCTGTGATTGAGCAATTTTCAGTGAATCTTTAGCCCAATCTTTCACCACGACGCCGTCGATAGCCAGAATCTCATCGCCAACCTGGAAACCGGAGGCAGCTGCTGCAGAATCTGGCGACACTTTTGCAACCGTAGGTAGCAATGCGTTAAAACCTACGCCAAAGAAGATTGAGAAGATGAGTAAGAATCCGATAACGAAGTGGGCGAAAGATCCTGCTCCGAGAACAATCAACTTACGAAGTGATGATGCAGAAAAGAATGCGCGCTCTTCTTCACCCGCAGGCATGTGATCGCGCGGTGTCATACCTTCGATGCGGCAGTATCCGCCTGCAGGAATTGCCTTAATTCCAAACTCGGTCTCGCCGCGTCTGAATGACCAGAGGCGCTTACCAAAGCCCAAGAAGAATTCGGAGACCTTCATATCGAAGCGTTTAGCTGTGATGTAGTGGCCAAATTCGTGGACCATGACAGATAGAAGTAGAGCCACAGCAAATGCAAGAATTCCAAGAAACTTCATTAACCAACCTTTTTCAAGAGTTCGCGAGCAGTACGTCGTGCATCTTCCTCGGCAGCACTGACATCAGCGAGATCTCGCAGTGTAGGCACCGTAGATGTACGGAGCGCGTCAACCACAGATGTGACTACGTTGATAATCGATGTGAAGCCAATCTGGCCATCGATAAATGCTTGCACAGCAACCTCGTTTGAAGCGTTAAAGATTGCTGGGAGTCCTCCCCCAATTTCGCCACATGTGCGCGCTAGCGCAATCGCTGGAAAACGTTTGGTATCAATCGGTGCAAATGTCCATGAATGAGATTGTGTCCAATCAATTGGTTGCGTGGCTGCAGGAACGCGATGTGGGTAGTGCAGTGCAAGTGAGATTGGCCCCTTCATATTAGGAGGAGAAGCTTGTGCAATTGTTGAACCGTCTACAAATTCGACCATAGAGTGCACTACAGATTGAGGATGAATAA
>CAIPLJ010000115.1 GCA_903865885.1 uncultured Actinomycetes bacterium
CCAGATACAACAATGAAAGCCACTGTCGAAATCGTTACCGAAAAGAGACGTTCCAGAGAGTCTCTAGGAAAATTTGTCGCAGGTGCAGGCTCTGAGGTTGAGGTATCTACCTATAGCCTTTCGTGGTTGGCCCGCACAGTAATTGCATCCGGGGGAGCCATGAAGGTTCTCGCACCTAGTGCGACCCGATCTGAAGTAGCAAGCCTGGCTACGAAGGCCCTCGCCATTTATCGCTGATTTCTGAGCTTTGCGATACTGTTGCGCCATGTTTTTACGCGAACCAAGCCACATCCTTCTCCTGCTCCTTGTACTCGTCATCCTCTTCGGAGCTAAGCGACTTCCAGATTCAGCGAAATCACTCGGTAAGTCAATGCGCATCTTTAAGAGCGAGATGAAAGAGATGAAGGACGAGTCAAAAGATCCTGATAAAGGCTCGACTGAAAAGTAAACTCTATGGCGGCCACCCAAGGCGGTCGTATGCCGCTGTTAGACCATTTACGCGAGTTACGAACACGCGTAGTTAAAGCATCTGCAGCAATAATTCTGGGTTCGGGCATTGGTTGGTATTACTACAACACCATCATCACCAAACTCGCCGAACCCGTATGCGATCTAAAGAAGGCACAAAGTACAGGCGCTACTAGTTGTGGTTCGCTCTACATCAATGGCGTACTAGGGCCACTTAATCTTCAAATCAAGGTCGCAATCTTGAGTGGAATTATTATCACCGCGCCTGTGTGGCTCTACCAGCTGTGGGCGTTTATCGCACCAGCGCTGCATCGCAAAGAGAAGCGCAATTCATTCCTCTTCTTTATCGCAGCGACACCATTTTTCGCTATCGGTGCTTATCTCGGATACTCAGTTCTTCCCGTTGCAGTTCGAGTTCTCTTTGGTTTCACACCGAATGCACTCACAAACTTAGTAAAATTCGATGACTATCTTGATTTTGTACTTCGCATCATTCTTCTCTTCGGAATTGCCTTCGAACTCCCAGTGTTCCTTGTTACCTTCAACGCAATCGGATTTCTCTCGGGTAAAACGATTCTGCGTCCTTGGCGTATCTGGGTATTTGGTATCTGTCTCTTCGTCGCCGGATTCACTCCAAGTGCAGATCCACTCTCCATGTTCGCCCTTGCTGCGCCACTGATCTTGCTTTATCTCATGGCTGGTGGCATAGCGCTTCTCAACGACAAGAGACGTGATAAGAAGTTTCAAGCAACTCTACTTTCAGACACTATCTAATGTGGGCTATAGCAATAAACCCATCTGCTGGTCATGGCAAGGGGATATCAGTTGGCGAGAACGTCGTTCAATATTTTGCACAGAAGAATTTGCCTTATCAAGTTTTCTCGGCACAAGGGGCTGATACATTACGTTCAGATTTGGAAAAATTTCTCTCGCAAAATAGAGTTCAAGGAGTTATCTCCGTGGGTGGAGACGGACTCGCTCATCTTGTTCTACAAATTGTGGTGCCACGCAATATCCCTTTCGCAGTTATCCCTGCAGGTACCGGCAATGACATAGTGCGCACTCTCGGGTGGTCACTCGATGATGTAACGAGTCAACTAGATCGCATAACGTCCACTGCGCCGCAACCAATAGATCTTGGAAATGTAGATTCCGAATGGTTTGCAGCAATTCTCTCGACTGGCTTTGACTCCGTAGTGAACGAGCGAGCCAATCGATTAACCTGGCCTAAAGGTCCGCACCGATATAACGTTGCAATTGCACTTGAACTTCCGAGCTTTGCACCCATTGAATACGAGATAACAACAGATTCCAAGACATTTTTGACTGAGGCGATGCTCATAGCTATCGGCAATGGTCGCTCATATGGGGGAGGCATGCTGGTCTGCCCGCAAGCGAATATGAGCGATGGTCTCTTCGATGTCATGATTCTCGAACCTGTTTCGAAGATTGAGTTTCTTAAAGTATTTCCTAAGGTCTATTCGGGCTCACATATAACCCATCCACGTGTGAAAATGTTTCGCACCAAGAAGATTTCGATACATGCACAAGCTATTGCATATGCAGATGGCGAAAGAATCGGCGCAGCCCCTATTTCGGCTGAATGTGTCGCTGGCGCTGGTTTGACGTGGAAGTTATGACAACTCCAGCCGAGAGTTACGCAGCAGCTAAGAAACGTGGCTCTCATCCACTGACGACTCAATTCATCGGTCAATTTGATTTTGGTTTCGATGATTTTCAGATCTCTGCATGTCAAGCAGTCGAAGATGGCAAGGGCGTATTGGTTGCAGCTCCAACTGGTGCGGGTAAGACCGTCGTCGGAGAATTTGCAGCTTTCAGTGCGCTAGCTCAGGGAAAGAAATGTTTCTACACAACTCCAATTAAGGCGCTCTCAAATCAGAAGTTCCAAGAGTTTGTTGAACGATTTGGCGAAGATCGCGTTGGTTTGCTCACCGGTGATACCAATATCAATTCCGAGGCAGATGTTCTTGTCATGACAACAGAAGTACTCCGCAATATGTTGTATGCAAATTCATCGACGCTGAAGAACTTGGGTTCTGTGGTCATGGATGAGGTGCATTACCTAGCCGATAAGTCTCGTGGCGCTGTGTGGGAAGAAGTCTTAATCCACCTCATGGAGAGTGTGCAGGTTATTTCTCTCTCTGCGACAGTTTCCAATGCGGAAGAGTTTGGTGAATGGTTGGGCGAGGTTCGAGGCGCGACTGAGGTAATCGTCTCCGAAGTACGTCCTATTCCGCTCTATCAACATGTACTCATTGGAAATCGACTGATGGATCTGTTTAACGAGCCCGGTCGAATCAACCCAGAAATTTTAGGTTTGGAGCGCGAGGCCTTACGTAAGGTAAAGATTCCTCGAGGCAGACGTGATCGATTTGGCGAGAGTGATAACCGTTTATCTCGACCTGAGATTATTGAGAAGTTACAGCGTGAGAACCTACTGCCAGCGATTACCTTTATCTTCTCGCGCATGGGCTGCGATGCGGCAGTAAAACAATGTCTACAAGCAGGCATCAAGTTGACCACAACTGAAGAACGCTTAGAAATTGCAGCAACAGCACAGCGCTACACACAGAACTTAGCTGAAGAAGATCTAGAAGTTCTTGGTTACCGCGATTGGTTAGTTGCACTCGAACGCGGAATCGCAGCCCACCACGCGGGGTTACTACCGAGCTTCAAAGGTGCCGTTGAGGATCTCTTCAAGCGTGGTTTAGTCAAAGCTGTCTTTGCAACTGAAACTCTTGCACTCGGAATCAATATGCCTGCACGCACAGTTGTTCTGGAAAAGTTAACGAAATGGAATGGCGAAGCCCACGTTTCGATTACACCGGGGGAGTACACCCAGTTAACTGGTCGAGCAGGTCGACGAGGTATCGATATTGAAGGAAATGCCGTTGTTCAGTGGTCACCTACAGTTGATTCAGCAACTGCCGCAGGTTTGGCTTCAACACGTACATATCCATTGAAGTCTTCATTCACACCTACCTACAACATGTCCATCAATTTGATTGCCCGCTTTGGTCGCGAGAGAGCACACGGAAGCCTCGAATCATCCTTTGCGCAATTCCAAGCAGATAGAGCCGTTGTGAGTTTGGTGCGCCAGATCCGCAAAAATGATTCTGCCGCAGCAGAGCTGACTGAAACAGCTCAATGTCATCTCGGCGATTTTAACGAGTACTCACGGATGCGCATCGATATCAAGGAGATGGAACGTTTACTGAGTAAACGCGATGGACGACGTACCTTCGACAATAGACAAAGAATTCGAATGGAGAATGAACTCGATGGGCTACGTCGTGGAATGCGTAGCCATGCCTGTCATGCCTGCAGCGATCGAGAGGCACACGCTCGAATCGCCGAACGTGCAGATCGCATCAACCGCGAGAGTGATGGGTTGCGCTCTCGCGTCGAAAATCGCACTCACGTCATTGCAAAGACATTTGATCGCATTTGTAATGTTTTGACGCATCTGGGCTATATCGAAGGCGATAAACCATTAGGTCAAGGCAAGATTCTTGCCAAGATTTTCGCTGAATCTGATCTCTTATTAACCGAATCCATCCGTCGTGATATTTTTCAGGGTCTATCTGCAACAGAGTTGCTATCTGTTGCATCAGCGATGATTTATCAAGGTCGCAGCTCTGAGGCGTACGCTCCCAAGATGCCACATGAAAATGTTGCAAACGCTCTCGTCGAAGTCTCGCGTGTATGGATTGAACTTGAAGCACTTGAGAATGAATATGATGTGAAAACACAGCGCGAACCCGATTTTGGTTTCTGCTACGCGTCATATCGCTGGGCCAATGGACATTCACTCAGTAGCATTCTTAAAGGAACCGACATGACCGTCGGTGATTTTGTCCGCAGTATTAAACAGCTGATTGACTTGCTCACACAGATAGGTGGCGCTGCAGAAGATCTACGTCCCATCTGTCGCGAAGGTATCAAGCGCTTGGACCGTGGCGTTGTTTCATATATGTTGGGTGAGATATGACACTGATGCTCTTAGATAGCGCCTCGCTCTGGTATCGCGCCTACTACGGAATGCCTGACACGTTGCTGTCACCATCTGGGATGCCAGTCAATGCAATACGTGGATATCTCGATATGACTGCGCGTCTGATCGGAATGTATTCACCTAATCGAATCGTTGCCTGTATCGAAGGAGATTGGCGACCATCCTGGCGAGTAGAACTCTTTCCTGATTACAAAGCTAACCGTCTCGAAGATGAGAGCGATGAAGAGGAAGAGCCAGAAACTTTAACTCCACAAATTCCAGTATTGCTCGATCTCCTCGACGCCTTTGGTTTTCCGATGCTTGGCGTTGATGATTACGAAGCAGATGACGTGATGGCAACCTTTGCAGTTCGTGAGAAAGGCCCAATTCGTATTGTGACGGGGGATAGGGACCTCTTCCAGCTCGTCGACGATAAGCGCGATGTAAAAGTTGTCTACCTTGCAAAGGGAGTTTCACAACACGATCTCGTTGATATCAAATGGGTCTCAGAAAAATATGGAATTCCGGGGGATAGGTA
>CAIPLJ010000116.1 GCA_903865885.1 uncultured Actinomycetes bacterium
GCCAATGTGGATGCGTGGCCTGTCTGCCTTGATACACAAGATGTCGATGAAATTGTTCGCACCGTGCAATTGATTGCACCCGACTATGGCGGAATTAACCTTGAAGATATCTCTGCACCACGTTGCTTTGAAATAGAACATCGCTTGCGCGAATTACTTGATATCCCGGTTTTCCACGATGATCAGCATGGAACAGCGATTGTTGTGCTCGCCGCTCTGCGCAATGCGCTGAAGTTGGTGAAGAAAGATATATCGAAGGTCAAGATTATTCTCAGCGGTGCAGGAGCGGCAGGTACTGCTATCGCTCGACTTCTTGTTCTCAGTGGTGCTACAGATATCATTGCATTCGATAAAGATGGAGTAATCAGTAGAGATTCCACATCTGATGGCGCCATGCGCGATTGGTTTATTGAAAATTCAAATAAAACTAACTTCAAGGGTTCAATCCATGAAGCACTAGTAGGTGCAGATATCTTTATCGGTGTCAGCGCACCTAATGTTCTCGTTGAAGCAGATATCAAAGCGATGGCACCTGGATCTATTGTCTTTGCGTTAGCTAACCCAGATCCCGAGATCGACCCTGTTATTGCGCGCAAATATGCCGCTGTGGTTGCAACTGGCCGTAGCGATCACCCAAATCAAATCAATAATGTATTGGCATTTCCTGGAATCTTCCGTGGGTTGCTCGATGCGCAGGCCCATAAAATTACTGACAAGCTACTTGTTGCTGCCGCCGAAGCAATTGCTGATTGCGTTAGTCCATCTCAGCTCAACACGTCATTTATTGTGCCAAGTGTCTTTGATTCCAATGTAGTCACTCAAGTTGCTGCAGCTGTAAAGAAGTCGGTGTAATGAATTTACTTGCATCATTTGATGCACAGTTTGCAGCACTTGCACCTTTTATCTTCTATCTCATTGTCGGCGCTATCGTATTTGTCGAAACAGGTCTTCTCTTTGGATTCTTTCTCCCTGGAGATTCAGTTCTTTTCAGCGCTGGGCTAGTAGCGGCTTCTCAGGGCAATATCAATATTGTCTTTCTCATCATAGTCATCTTGGTTGCAGCATTCCTTGGCGATCAAATTGGTTTTGTTATCGGCCGAGTAGTTGGTCGTCCTTACCTGGATAAACGCACATCTCCACGTATTCAAAGAATGATCGTGAGTTCAGAACGCTTCTACGAACACACCGGGTGGTGGGCAGTTGTTGCAGCTCGCTTCTTCCCCTGGATTCGCACCTTCGTTCCACCGATTGCCGGTGCTTCAAAGATGAATTACTACAAATTTTTATCGGCAAATGTTTTAGGTGCCATTCTGTGGGGTGGCGGAATTACATTAGCTGGGTATTACGCAGCGACCTTGCCATGGGTAAAGACTTCGTCATATGCGATTGCGACTTTCTTTATTTGTGCGTCAATCGTTTCCGGCCTTGTGAATTATTTACGCCGCCCACGATAACTCCCAAGTAAGTCATTGCAATTCCTGTAACTAGATAAATAGATACATGCACGCCGTTTGTTGGAGAGTAAAGATCAATGAGGAGGGACCCAAGAAGCTGACCTCCAACGCTAAAGAGAGTGAATGTTAGAACTCCAAGGTGTTGCACAATCGTTGAGGTAAAGGCGATATATACAACTCCGATGACTCCACCGGTGTAAATCCACCAAGGACCAGCAGGAAGCGGAACTACTTTCTCAGAGCTAAAGATGGCAAGTATTGCAAGAAAGATCACGAGAAATGTTGTGCCCATAATGAAGTTGAGAAATGACGTCGTAAAACTCTGGTGTGAATGTTCATTAATCTGCCCATTCATCGCTCGCTGAACTCCAACAATTGCACCCGCTACACAACCAAGTAAGACTGCAAAGAGAGATAAATCTTTTGCATCGATGCGATCAAGAACAGAGATAAGGACTGCAAAGACGGTAAAGAAAGCAGCACCAACTCGACGCGGTGTGATGTGCTTCTTGCCTCCACCAGTGAAGCCAATGCGATCGACAATGAGCGATGCGGCTGTTTGGCCAGCGATAGATGCAACTGAGTAAATAGCCACACCAATTAAAGGAACGATATGAGTTTGCACTGCGACAAAACTGCCGCCCAGTGCCCCTGCAAAGAGAGTCCAACGCGGAAGTTCTTTACGAGCAACTGCGCCACGTAGATTGCGGGCTCCCTCCTTAATTTTTGGACTAAAGAGTGCGACGATTGCAATGATGATCAAACCTGAGCCAAATGAGACGAGCGCTGCTTCAACGCCATTACCTAGGCGATGAGAGAGTTCGCCATTTGCACGTGCCTGCAGCGCAATCATGACCCCAGAGATTGCTGCTAAAAAATCGAGGCGCTGGGTCTTCTTAGACATCTTCAAATCCTATTAACTTTCTAGGGCTAAAGTAATTTCTAGCCACTCTTCTTCACGCGCCTGCAATTCACTTTCGATTTTTTCAACCTCAGTCGCAATTTCAATCAGGCGCTGAGGATTAAAAGCTTCATCCTCTTGCTCTTTCAGAAGTGCGGCAAGGCGTTCCTTACCCTTTGCAACCTGTCGCTCAACACGGGTTAAGTCTTTCTTGAGCTGTCGCTGTTCTGCAGCAGAAGAGCTGGAGGAAGATTTACTTCCAGAAGATGCGCTTGCGGAAATCGATGCAACTCGTTGTTCAAGATACTGATCTACACCGCGTGGAAGATCTCGCAGATGCTTATCGCCCAATAGCCCCCAGAAACGATCGCAGACGCGTTCGAGGAAATACCTATCGTGAGAAATAACAATCAGAGTTCCGCCATAGCTATCGAGCAAATCTTCAAGTTCTGTCAGAGTCTCGATATCAAAATCATTTGTTGGTTCATCGAGCAATAAAACATTCGGAGAATCCATGAGTAGACGAGTCAATTGAAGGCGTCTTCGCTCACCACCTGATAAATCTCCTACTGGTGTCCATTGTGCGTCGCGATCGAAACCAAGGCGTTCGCATAATTGAGATGCAGAGAGAGTCTTGCCTTTGCCGATCTCGACATGTGTTGCCACATTTTCTACCGCTTCAAGTAGGCGCCACGTAGGGTCGAGTTCATCAAGGTGCTGAGTAAGAAAGGCAATCTTTACTGTAATTCCAGTGACGAGCTTTCCTGATGCAACTTTAATTTGTCCCGCCAAAGTGCGCATCAGAGTTGTCTTGCCAGAACCATTGATTCCAACAATTCCGATGCGATCCCCTGGTCCGATATTCCATGTCAGGTTATCGATTAACTCTTTATCGCCAGCTTTTATCGATGCGTGATGGAGTTCGAATACGGTATTTCCTAAACGATTGAGAGCGAACTTGAGAAGTTCAGTTGAGTCACGGGGTGCTGGTTCTGCTGAAATTAAATCATTTGCTGCATCAACGCGAAACTTTGGTTTCGTGGTCCGTGCAGGTGCGCCGCGACGAAGCCATGCTAGCTCTTTACGGATCAAGTTATTGCGTCTTGCATCCATCGCATTTGATTGACGCGCACGTTCGGCTTTAGCCAACACAAAGGCTGAATATCCACCGTCATACTCTTCAACTTTCCCAAGTACTACTTCCCAGGTTCGATCTGTGACTTCATCAAGGAACCAACGATCGTGCGTTACGACTAAGACCGCTAAATCTCTGCGATTTTTTAAATGCGCTGCAAGCCATGCAACGCCTTCAACATCAAGGTGGTTTGTTGGTTCATCAAGCAGAATTAGATCAAGGTCATCAATGAGTAACTTTGCTAATCCAACGCGACGCTTTTCTCCACCTGAAAGGGATGCAAAGGTGCGATCAAAGATATGGTCATCGAAACTTCCAAATAGCCCCGTAAAGATTTCGCGAATTTGTGCATCACTTGCCCATTCATGTTTCTCGCGATCACCGATAACAACATCGCCGACAGTTGAATGAGGGGCAGCACTATCGATTTGAGAGAGGATGCCAATCTTGGAAGCATTTGTCTTAGTTACGCGACCTGCATCTGGCTCTTCAACACCTGCAATAATTTTCATGAGCGTAGATTTTCCTGCGCCGTTGCGGCCAACTATTCCGATTCGTTCGCCTTCAGATACGCCGAGGGATACGCGCTCGAGAAGTGGGCGAATATCAAAGGCTTTAGAAACCTCTTCGATATTTACAACATTGCGCGCCACGGTAGGAGAGCGTACCTTTGAACTATGAAGGTCACTGACCGCGCGTATGCGTTGGAACTCGATAAGAATGACCCTCTCGCCGAATATCGCAGCAAATTCGTTATTACCGACCCTAATCTCTGTTATCTCGATGGAAATTCATTGGGTCGCCTCCCCCACGCAACTGTTAAGGCCGTGAGTGATTTTCTTTCTCAAGAGTGGGGCAATGAAGTTGTCACAGGCTGGAGCCATTGGATCGATGAAGCACAGGTTGCAGGAGATCTATTGGGTCGGGCAGCCCTTGGTGCAGGACCGGGACAAGTTCTTGTCTGCGATACAACGTCGGTAAATTTCTATCAGCTCTGCCTTGCGGCGATCAACGCCCGGCCCGGGCGCAAGACCATCATTACCGATGCTGCAAATTTTCCAACCGATCGATACATTCTTGAGGGAATTGCAAGACAACTGAGCTTGAATCTTGTCATCATTAATAACGAAGATCCTGCAATTGCAGAAAATGAATTAATTACGGCTGAGCTACTTGAGAAATATATGTCTGAGGATGTTGCACTTGTTACCTTTGAAGTTATTCAGTACCGATCAGGTGCGCGTACAGATATTCAATCAGTAACTGATTTAGCCCGTTCATATGGCGCACTCGTTGTCTGGGATGCAAGCCATGCAGCTGGTGCGATTGAGATGAACTTCGATGCCAATGGCGCAGATCTTGCCGTTGGTTGTACATATAAATATGGAAACTCAGGTCCGGGCTCTCCCGCTTGGCTCTATGTCAATAAGCGTGTTCAGAAAGAGTTGCAAGTTCCAATTCAGGGTTGGTTTGCCAACGAAGATCAATTTGGAATGGGTGCTCGCTTTGAAAAGGCAGAAGGCATCCGCGGATTTCAAATTGCTAGTCCATCTATTGTCGGTATCCGTTCGGTTCAAATTGCATTTGCAATGATTGAAGAAGCTGGCATCGATGTCATCGCATCGAAGGCTGCAATGGGAACACAGATGATGATCGATCTCTTTGATGAATGGTTAGCACCGCTCGGTTATACCTTGCTCACATCACGTAATCCACAAGAGCGTGGTGGGCATATCTCTATTGGCCACCCTGATGCAGCAAAAATCTGTATTGCCCTGCGCAAATTTGCCAACGTTATTCCTGATTACCGCACACCTAATGCAATTCGATTAGCAATAGCACCACTGCCAACTTCTTATGTTGAAGTCTGGGATGGCTTTGCACGTATCCGAGATCTCACCGAAAGCCGCCAATACGAGCAAGTCCAAGGATCGGATTCACGAGTCACATGAGCGAAAACTTTGAGTCGGCCCTTACATACTCTTCCTACCTCGCAGTCGATGACCTGCTGAAGTTACAGAAGCCACTTTCAGAAGGCCCTGAACACGATGAGATGCTCTTCATCATCATCCACCAGACATACGAGCTCTGGTTTAAGCAGTTGATTCATGAATTTCTACAAGCACAGCGCGTACTTGAAAGTGGAGATACACATTATGTACTCTCGATCTTGGGACGTATTCGCACCATTATGAAAGTCTGTGTTGCGCAGATTGATATTCTCGAGACGATGACTCCATTGCAATTTAATGCTTTCAGAGGTTATCTCTCATCTTCAAGTGGCTTCCAATCTGCACAATTTAGAATGGTCGAGGCGATACTTGGCCGCCGCGATAGCAAGATGGCTGGACACTTACCTCCCGCTGTGCAAGAAGAGATCAAGGTAATCACTTCACGTAATTCGATTTGGGATTCCTTCTTAGATTACTTAGGTACGCGTGGGTATTCGCTGCCGAAGGAAGTTATCAGTCGCGATAAATCGATTGGTTACCAATCAAATAACGACGTGCAAGATGTATTGCTTACTGTCCACCAGAAAGATCCTGAAGCTGCAATGGTGGCAGAACGCCTCGTTGATATCGATGAAGGAATTCAAGAGTGGCGTTATCGCCACGTAAAGATGGTTGAACGCACAATCGGCCACAAGATGGGAACTGGTGGATCAAGCGGAGTTGAATACCTTGCAAGCACTCTCTTCAACCCAGTCTTTAAAGACTTATGGGAGATTCGCTCTCGCTTCTAGGCTGGTAAGCCCTTAACAACAATCTCTGAAAGAGGAAGTCGTTCGCGCTTTGCTAATTCGCGTTCGAGTAAAGGGCCACTTAGCTTCTCTGGAACATCTTGAGTTCCAAGTGCAATGACAACAACCGGCATCAAATCAGCACTAATAGATAATTCACTTTGTGCGATTGTCTTATCAAAACCAGTCATCTGATGTGCAATCAGGCCGCGGTGATGGGCCTCAATAACAAGCTGTGCAACTGCAAGTCCACAGTCATATTGGAAATCTGCATGAATAGATCCATCACGCTTTGTGGTCTTTCCTGAAACTAAAATTAGTACTGAAGCGCTCTTTGCCCAGCTCTGATTGAACTCACCGAGTGAAGTCAGAATCTGTCCAAATACTTCATCGCCGCGCTTTCCGACAAAGAAGCGCCATGGCTGTCCATTAAATGCCGATGCTGCCCAGCGCGCGGCTTCGAGAACCCCGCGAAGATTGTCATCGGAAATCGTTGCTGTCTCGTCAAATGAACGAGGGCTGCGACGGGTGGCGATAATTTCGTGAACTGGGACTGAAGTCTCTGCTTTCATATCGGGAACCTTAATGCTCAGATACAGTTCTCGCATGTCGATTTCAGAGTGGATACATCACACTGCTGACACTCTTGTTGCACACAATTTGCAAGTACCTCTCTTCGCACTTCTCATTCTCTTTGCATTTGCAGAAGCTGCAGCATTTGTTGGATTCGTCTTACCGGGTGAAACATCCTTACTTATAGGTGGAGTACTTGGTCACGCTGGTGTCTGGAACGTCTGGGTATTCCTCGGCTGCGCAATAGTTGGCGCTATTGCTGGCGATTCTGTCGGATATGAAATTGGTAAGCACTTAGGTCCTCGCATCAAAGAGAATGCCTTCGGTCGCTTCGTTGGTGAGAAGCGTTGGAAAATGGCTCAAGCAATCTTTGATCGTTATCACGGTGGAGCCATCTTCTTTGGTCGCGCTCAAGCACTTCTTCGCGCACTGGTTCCAGCACTAGCTGGAATGAATAACGTCCCATATCGCAAATTTCTTAAATGGAATGCTGCTGGTGGAATCGTATTCTCAACGATTGTTGTATTCCTTGGCTATGAATTCGCTAATTCGCTGCCAACTCTTGAAAAATATTTGCGCTACTGGGCTATATTCTTCTTAGTTCTCGTTGCAATTGTTGTAACGATTCTTAAACGAAAGCTTGAGCGCCTACTCGAAGATTAAGTTCTTGTAGAATTTATATTTTCCACGTGTTCGCCATATGCTTTTTCTGCAATTTCATGGCGGCGGCGAATATATGAATCAGATGCATCAGTTATTAGGTGCTCGAAGCGACGCGGACCCTTGATGAGTGGATGCAGCTCCTTCGCTGTGTTCTGCGAACCCCACACAGGTGGCTCTTCTCGAGTTACTTCAACACCCATGTGTGGATTGATTAAACGATAGATAAGTGAGAGTCTGCGAAGTCCCATATATACAACATGGCGCATTCCACGATTTATATGATCTTGTGCAAGCAATTGCTTATAACGCAACCACGATGGACGAATTGGGTCTTCTTGTACGGCCAATTCATACAAAATCTTTGCAATCTCTGCACCACCTGTTGGATCAGGCAGTTCTGCACATTTGGTGTGCAAACGATCTCGTACTGCTGAATCTTGCAATTTCGTTACTGTTGCGGTGATATCGCTAAGGTCTGCTTGGTTTGCACGCAGCGCAAATCCCATATCGTGACACCATTGTGCGCGCGCTTCTTGATCATCGGTGCCACGAATATTTGAAACAAAGACTGTCGGAACAGCTGCCGGAAGAAGTTCGTGCACGCCGTTATATCCCGTTGCACAGATCGCAGCATCGAATGCGCGCAGTACCCGTGCCAGCGGAAAGTGGCGTACGACGCGGATATCGAGTCCATCAGGTGCCAGAGATTTCCCATCTTTATCAACCGGCTGCTTGGTAAGTATTACCTGCAGATCTTTCCAGCCAAGTAATCCCGAAAGTGCCGCCGTTACCTTTTCGTTGACATCACTGTCACCGGTGCCGAGTTGAACGAGAACTGCAGGGCGGCTGAGATCAAGACCTAGAACTGTGCGCGCATCATCGCGACTTAGAGCCGTATCTTTCTGAAAGAGTGAGACTGAAGATGTAAGTCGAGCTTCACTGCGACCAGCAGTTGGACCGAAATCATATGCGCGAGCAAAATCGCCTGGTTCGACAATGTAATCCATCATCTGTGATTGCAAACCTAAAACAAATCGCTGCGGTTTCTTCTGCCATAAACCACGTCGCACCCAAACGAGTGCAAGTTTTGGATGTGAAAACTTTGCAGCAATGACACCTGGATAAGGTACAACGCCATCAAATGACATAACGCGAGCGCCTGTTTCATCGACGAGCGCAAGTAATCGATCGCGTAAATACTCATCCCAATTTTCGCGCGTCATCCACATTCGATCGCGACCTGGAATATATTCGCAACGAATTCCCATAAATTCTGGAATTTCAGCAATGCCGCTAGCCATGGAAACAATAATGGGGTTTGCATATTCTTTTAAGGCCAACGCAATTGCACTTGCACGTGCAAGGTGTCCCATTCCTACGCCATTACTGGTTGCAAGAATAATCGTCGGTTTTTCCATAAGGGTCAAAGATTAGCAATGCTTTACGCGTAAACCACGCGGGAAAATTCAATTACTTGCAAACTTTTTTGCCTTAAGAGATACTTATCACGCGTTAATTCGCAACCAAAAAGGAGAGTACTTCTCAAACCGTTTCTAAATCAGAAACATTTGCCGTACAGCTTTACAATGACTACACAATCAGCGATCCAATCGCAACATAGAGCTACACATCGTTATGTACCGACAACATCCACTCCAATATCGCCTGAAAAGGTTGCCGCAGTTCTCGCAGCCGAATGGGCACTCTTCACTAAGAACACCGGAGCTTCCGAAGCCGAGAGCAAGCGCGCATTCAACTCGCTGCCACTAGGCGTCACCTCAAGCTTCCAACACTGGGATCCATACCCAATCTCAATTGTCTCCGCCAAGGGCGCCTACATGACCGATGTCGATGGTCGTCAGCTCCTTGACCTCTCAATGGGCTTTGGCGCAATGCTCGCCGGCCACCTCAATCCAGTCGTGGTTGAAGAAGTTCAATCTGCCCTCAACCAGGGAATGCTCTTTGTCACCCCTTCACCCACATCGACCGATGCTGCAGAGCGAATCTGCAAGCGCTTTAGTATCGATCAGGTTCGCTTCACCAACTCAGGTACCGAATCAACGATGTACGCAGTTCGCGTTGCACGTTCGGCGACCGAGAAGATGGGCATCCTCAAGATTGAAGGCGGCTACCACGGTAGCTACGACCCATTCGTTGTCTCTGCAAAGCCACCAGTGGCGCAAGCAGGAGATGCTCAAGAACCAACTCCTTACATCGAACCAAACTTGGTTCCCGGAGATATCTACGTTGTTCCTTTCAATAACATCGAAGCACTTGAAAAGATGTTTGAGAAGAATTCAAAGAAGATTGCCTGCTTTATCGTCGAACCAGTTCTTGAAAACCTTGCAATCGTTCTTCCAGATGCTGGATACCTCGAACGAGTTCGCGAACTCTGCGATCAATACGATGTCATTCTTATCTTTGATGAAGTTAAGACAGGTCTTACTGCAGGTGCACACGGTGCATCTGCACGTCTTGGTGTAAAGCCAGACCTTATTACTCTCGCAAAATCAATCGGTGGTGGACTTCCACTTGCAGCCTTTGGTGGCAAGAAGAAGTACATGGACTTCGTTACCAACGGCAAGATGGCTCACTTCGGAACATTTAACGGCAATCCCCTTGCAATGGCAGGTGTTCGCGCAATCGATCGCATCTGTTCAGATAAAGCTTTGGAAGATGCTGAAGCAATGAATTTACAGGCGCTTAATCGCATCGGTGAAGTCATTGATGAGTACCAGCTTCCTGCACATACTGTCGGTTTCGGAATCAAGGGCTGCGTTACATGGTCAACAACACCAGTACGCAACTACCGTGATTACAAAGCAACCGATTTTGGTGTTGCAGAAGCACACTGGCTATTCGCACTCAACCGCGGAATCATCACTCCACCAGGACTTGATGAGCAATGGTTGATCTCCTTGGCACACGGCCAAAAAGAGATCGATATGTTGGTTGAAGATTTCCGCGAATTCGCTAAAGCAATCCGCGCTTAATTACCTTAAGAGAGAATGACAATGGAGTCAGCCCTCGAAACTGCTCGGGCGCAATTACGACGAGCAGTAGAGCTTTTACATCTCACGGAAAATGACTGGCAAACACTTTCAACACCTCGACGTATCCTCGAAGTGGCAGTTCCACTTCGCCGCGATAACGGCAATGTCGAGATGTATAAAGGTTTCCGAGTTCAGTATTCAACAACTCGTGGTCCATCCAAAGGTGGAGTTCGTTTCCATCCTCAGATCGATATGGATGAAACTGTCGCACTAGCCATGTTGATGACATGGAAGTGTGCTCTCACCAATCTTCCTTACGGTGGTGCAAAAGGTGGCATTGCAGTCGATGCTCATTCATTATCGCTTGCTGAAAATGAACGCCTAACCCGTCGCTACACATCAGAGATCTTGCCGATCATTGGGCCAGAACGAGATATTCCCGCACCCGATGTTGGAACTGATGAGCGCAATATGGCGTGGATGATGGATACGTACTCAGTCAATGCTGGCTTCTCTGTTCCTGGAGTAGTTACCGGTA
>CAIPLJ010000117.1 GCA_903865885.1 uncultured Actinomycetes bacterium
AGATGTTCTGTTCATGTGCCACTGAATTCGGTGCAGCACCAAATACTCAGACATGTCCTGTCTGTTTAGCTCTCCCTGGCGCACTTCCAGTTGTCAATGAGAAGGCGATTGAATCTACGATTCTGATTGGTCTTGCTCTCAACTGCAAGATTGCTCCCTATAGCCGCTTTGCACGTAAGAATTACTTCTATCCAGATATGCCCAAGAACTTCCAGATTTCACAGTATGACGAACCTATTTGTTTCGATGGTTATGTTAATGTCGAGATTGAAACTGATGAAGGAACCAAACAGTTCCGTATTGAGGTTGAGCGCGTGCATATGGAGGAAGACACCGGAAAGTCACTTCACGTAGGTGGAGCAACTGGTCGTATCCATGGAGCTGATTACTCGCTCCTTGATTACAACCGCGCAGGAATTCCATTGGTTGAAATCGTCACCAAGATTGTTCCGGGCACAGGTAAGTACGCACCAGAAGTTGCTAAGGCATATGTTGCAGAACTGCGCGATATCTTGCGTGGCCTTAAGGTCTCCGATGTAAAGATGGAGCAAGGATCACTTCGCTGCGATGCCAACGTATCGCTCAAGCCAATCGGTTCTGATGTATTGGGTACTCGCTCTGAGACAAAGAACGTGAACTCTCTTCGTTCTGTCGAGCGCGCAATTCGCGGAGAGATGATTCGTCACGCTGAACTTCTCAATGAAGGCAAGAAGGTAAAGCAAGAGACTCGTCACTTCCAGGAAGACACCGGACTTACTCGTTCTGGTCGCTCAAAGGAGCAAGCCGAGGATTACCGCTACTTCCCAGATCCAGATTTAGTTCCTGTCACACCTGCAGCTAGTTGGATTGAAGAGCTTCGCGCAACATTGCCAGAACGCCCATCTCTTCGTCGCAAGCGAATTAAAGAAGAGTGGAACGTTCCCGATAAAGAGATGGAAGCGATGATTAACGCTGACGTTTTAGATATCGTCGAGGCGACAGTTCTATTGGGTGCAGATCCAACCAAGGCTCGCACATGGTGGCTTGGTGAAATTTCCCGTATTGCCAATGATCAAAACATTGCTATTGCTGATCTTGCAATTACACCAGCTGATGTTGCAGAACTTGTGGCACTCGTTGCGGCTGGCGAACTGACAGACAAACTTGCCCGCCAAGTTGTTGAGGGCGTTATCGCTGGCGAAGGAAAGCCTTCAGAAGTTGTTGCAAAGCGCGGAATTAAAGTTGTCAACGATGACGGTGCTCTCCTGGCTGCCATTGAAAAAGTTTGTGCTGAGCAAGCAGAGACTGCAGAGAAAGTTCGCGGGGGACACCTACCTGCAGCTGGGGCGCTTATTGGCGCAGTCATGAAAGAGACAAAGGGCCAAGCAGATGCTGCCAAGGTTAGAGAATTACTGCTCAAGCATTTAGGTCAAGGCTAAGATTCGTATATGTCAAAGATGAAGCCCCGTTCTGGTCTTGTCACAGATGGATTAGAGCGCGCCCCTGCCCGCGGAATGTTGCGCGCTGTGGGAATGGGAGATGAAGATTGGGTGAAGCCTCAGATTGGCATTGCATCTTCCTGGAATGAAATCACCCCATGCAATCTTTCACTGGATCGTTTAGCAAAGGCATCGAAGAAGGGCGTTATCGATGCCGGTGGATTCCCGATGCAATTTGGAACCATCTCAGTCTCTGACGGAATTTCAATGGGCCATGAAGGAATGCACTTCTCACTAGTCTCTCGCGAAGTTATTGCGGACTCTGTTGAAACTGTGATGCAGGCAGAACGTCTTGATGGAATGGTCACCTTTGCTGGGTGCGATAAATCGCTACCAGGAATGATGATGGCTGCTGCACGTATCGATGTTGCCTCAGTATTTGTCTATGCAGGATCAACTCTTCCTGGCCAAGTCGATGGCAAAGATGTCACCATCATCGATGCTTTCGAAGCAGTGGGCGCATGTGCTCGCGGATTAATTACACAAGATCGTGTGGATCAAATTGAACGCGCCATCTGTCCTGGCGAAGGTGCATGTGGCGGTATGTACACAGCAAACACCATGGCAAGTATTGCTGAAGCTATTGGACTTTCACTTCCAGGTTCTGCTGCTCCTCCTGCTGTTGATCGCCGCCGCGATTCTTATGCTGAACAAGCAGGCGCTGCAGTTGTTAATTTAATTGCAAAGGGAATTACTACTCGCGATATCTTGACTAAAAAGGCATTTGAAAATGCCATCACAATTTTGATGGCACTGGGAGGCTCAACCAATGCTGTTCTGCATTTACTTGCAATCGCCCACGAAGCGGAAGTAGATCTGACTCTCGATGATTTCCACCGTATTGGTTCTAAGGTTCCCCTGCTCGGTGACCTCAAGCCATTTGGAAAATTTGTCATGACCGATGTAGACCGCGTAGGCGGAATTCCTGTCGTGCTTCGTATCTTGCTCGATGCAGGTTACCTGCATGGAGATTGCCTCACAGTAACTGGCAAGACAATGGCTGAGAACTTGGCAGATATCAATCCACCACTTGCAGATGGAAGCGTCTTGCACGCAATCGATAAGCCACTATCAACAGATATCGGAATCACGATTCTTGGTGGATCACTTGCCACTGAAGGCGCTGTCTGCAAGACAGCCGGAATCGGAATCGAGACATTTGAAGGACCAGCGCGCGTCTTCGAACGCGAACAAGCTGCAATGGAAGCACTTGAAAACGGAACCATCCAGGCAGGCGACGTTGTTGTGATTCGTTATGAAGGTCCTAAGGGCGGACCGGGTATGCGCGAGATGTTGATGATCACCGGCGCAATTAAAGGTGCCGGACTTGGCAAGACAACTCTTCTTCTCACTGATGGTCGCTTCTCTGGTGGATCAACTGGTCTCTGTGTTGGACATGTTGCACCTGAAGCAGTTGATGGGGGACCAATCGCATTTATTAAAGATGGCGATATCGTCCGAATCGATATCCCAAACCGCACACTTGATTTAAAGGTGGATCCTGCAGAACTTGAAGCCCGCAAAGTTGGATGGAAGCCGTTGCCCCATAAGTACTCCCGTGGAGTACTTCATAAGTATTCAAAGCTTGTTGGATCTGCATCCAAGGGCGCTGTCTGCGACTAATTGTTTCACTTATTGAGACGTTCATCTCATCTCTTGACTCACACCCCAGCGACGATGGAGAATAGCGCCATGCAATCGACACAGACTTCAGCAGTTTCAGTGGTGGTGATTCGATAGCGCGTGCCTTCATGTCACGCGCGCCCTCAGATATCTGAGGGTTTTTTCATTTAACAAAGGTTCCCCAAGAAGATTGAGATCGAGAAAGAAAGGAGCAAGAAGATGGCGAAACACATTCACACACCGAATGGCACAGAAATGACAGGAGCTACTTCATTGGTGAAGAGCCTTGAAGCCGCTGGCGTCGATGTGATGTTTGGACTTCCTGGTGGCGCAATTCTTCCTGCTTACGATCCAATCTATGACTCAACGATTCGCCACATCTTGGTTCGACATGAACAAGGTGCAGGACATGCTGCAACTGGATATGCGCAAGTAACCGGTCGTGCTGGTGTCTGTATTGCAACATCAGGTCCAGGTGCAACAAACCTTGTGACTCCCTTGATGGATGCTGCGATGGACTCAGTTCCACTTGTTGCTATTACTGGCCAAGTTCCATCTGCAGCAATCGGAACAGATGCGTTCCAAGAGGCAGATATCCGTGGCATCACAATGCCATTTACTAAGCACAATTACCTAGTCACTAACCCTGATGAGATCCCTGGCGCAATTGCCGAGGCATTCCACATTGCAACAACGGGTCGCCCTGGTCCTGTTCTTGTTGATATTGCTAAAGATGCTTTACAGAAGATGACTAAGTTCAATTGGCCTACTTCTATCAACTTAGCTGGCTACAAGCCAAAGACGACGCCTGATGCGCAGTCAATTACTGATGCAGCAGCGCTTATTGCGCAATCATCGAAGCCCGTTTTCTATGTAGGCGGCGGAGTGATTAAAGCGAATGCATCAGCTGAACTTCGCCAACTAGTTGAACTCCTTGGTGCACCAGTTGTAACAACCCTAATGGCTCGCGGAGCTTTCCCTGATTCACATCCACTTCATATGGGTATGCCCGGAATGCACGGAACCGTTGCTGCTGTAACAGCGCTTCAAAAGGCCGATCTATTAATCACTTTAGGCGCGCGCTTCGATGATCGCGTTACTGGAAAGCTTTCAACATTTGCACCGAATGCAAAGATCTTGCACGCAGATATCGATCCTGCAGAAATCGGCAAGAATCGCCATGCAGATGTTGCCGTTGTCGGCGATGTCCGAGAAACAATTGCTGCACTTATCCCTGCGCTCAAGGCTGCCCTTGCTAAGAACAAGCCAGATCTGACTGCATGGTTGCGCCAGATGAACTCACTGAAATCTACATACCCATTGGGTTTTGATACTCCCGATGATGGCTCGCTATCACCACAACTTGTTATCCAACGTCTTGGACAAATTTCTGGAACCGACACCATCTTCACCGCCGGTGTTGGTCAACATCAGATGTGGGCATCACAATTTATTTCTTACGAGCATCCACGCACCTGGCTTAACTCAGGTGGTGCAGGAACTATGGGTTACGGCGTACCTGCTGCAATGGGTGCAAAAGTTGGAGCACCCGATACCACTGTGTGGGCTATTGATGGAGACGGTTGTTTCCAGATGACCAATCAAGAATTAGTCACATGTGCACTCAACAATATTCCTATCAAGGTTGCAATCATTAATAACGAATCTCTCGGCATGGTTCGCCAGTGGCAGACCTTGTTCTATGACAGCCGTTATTCAAATACATCACTGGATTCAAAGCGCGTTCCAAACTTCCCAATGCTTGCAGAAGCTATGGGCTGTGTCGGACTCTCATGCGAACGCCCAGAAGATCTTGATAAGACTATTGAAAAAGCGATGTCAATCAACGATCAACCTGTTGTCGTTGATTTCCGAGTTCATCGCGATGCGATGGTCTGGCCGATGGTCGCTGCTGGAACATCCAATGATGAAATCATGATCGCCCGCGCTACTGCGCCTGACTGGGATTCACAGGAGCTCTAATGACAATCCATAAATTAGAAGTTCTCGCAACTCGTTTAAAGATTGAGGGACAGAAAGATGCCAAGCGCGCTAAACGTTTAACTGAAGAACTTGAATGGGTTCGCCAGAATGCAA
>CAIPLJ010000118.1 GCA_903865885.1 uncultured Actinomycetes bacterium
CGTAGTCTTGATTATGTTTGTCCTTGCACGCACACTTGGCTCAAAGGCAATGAAGAAGAAATGAAAATAGAAGCAGATGCAATCAACCAGAATGGAACTCAGATGAGCGATCAGCCACAGAACACGACACCATCGTCTCTATCAGACGTTGCTGCCAATCGTGCAGAGCGTAAGGTAGCTGGCACAGTGCCTCTTGGCACCGGTCTTGAAGCGCGTGGAGTCCATGCCTGGTTCGATAAGCACCACGCCCTCGAAGATGTCTCACTCGACTTCTCTGCTGGCACCGTCACAGCGCTCATTGGTCCATCAGGTTGCGGTAAGTCAACATTTATTCGCACACTCAACCGTATGCATGAATTCATTCCTCATACTTCAATGGCCGGACAAGTCCTCCTTGATGGAAAAGATATTTATGAAGCTGGAATCGATGTCACAAAGATTCGTCTTCAAATCGGAATGGTCTTTCAGAAGCCAAACCCATTCCCATCGATGACAATCGGTGAGAACGTTCTCTCAGGCCTCAAGCTTGCTCAACTCAAAGTTTCAAACCACGAAGATCTTCTTGAAGAGTGTCTTACCCGTGCAGGTCTGTGGACTGAGGTTAAGGATCGCCTTGGCGCACATGCAGGTGGCCTCTCAGGTGGTCAGCAACAGCGTCTCTGTATCGCTCGCGCCCTTGCAGTAAAACCAAAGGTCTTGCTTATGGATGAGCCATGTTCTGCCCTCGACCCAGGGTCAACCCTTCGCATCGAAGAGACAATCTCTCAACTTTCTAAATCAATGACCATCGTCATAGTTACCCACAATATGCAGCAGGCAGCTCGCGTCTCTGATTACACAGCCTTCTTCCTATCTGATGGTGGCCCAGGACAGATGATCGAGATGGGCCCAACGAATGAGATCTTCTCTCGCCCACGCGATCAGCGCACCGAAAATTACGTCACCGGCCGCTTCGGCTAAGAGACAACCCTTCACTCACTGTTTACTGACTGTTTACCTTACTTACCCCGTTAGGTTAACTCTTTCGGAGAATGTTGCGCCCACGAACGCGTTACAACTCTACGAAAGGCAGACAATGCGTATTTCTTCAATTTCAAAGGTAGCAATTCTTGCTACTGCAGCTGTGGTTGCACTTGTGCCATCAGCAGTTGCTTATGACTTAACTTCAGCAGGCGCTACATCTGTTTCAACATTCCTCGAGAAGTGCAAGACCAGCTACCAAGCAGATACAAAAGACACACTTTCACATGCTGGTGGCGGATCAGGTGCAGGAAAGACTGCTATCAACGCAGGAACAAAGGACATGGCATTCTCTGACTCAGCTAACACAGCTGCTCCAGCAGGCGTCTTCCACATTCCAGCAGCTGTCTGGCCAATTGGTATTGCTTACAACTTGAACAACTCAGCATCAAAGACTCTTCAGCTTTCAGTAACAACTATTGCAAAGATCTTCTCAGGTCAGATCACACGTTGGAATGACCCAGCAATTGTTGCTGATACACAGCGCGTTCGCTCAATCCCTGTTTACAAGGTTTCTGGCGGCAAGACAGTTCTCGATGCAAAGGGTGCTCCAGTTGTTGATCACTACCGCTCACTTACAATCCCAATGACAATGCCAGATAAGCCAATCACTGTTATCTACCGTGGTTCAACATCAGGTACAACAAACAACTTCACATCAGCTCTTGCTGGTGCAGCTCCTTCAGTATGGACTAAGGCTGGAAACGATTCATTCGTAACATCTAACCCAACTGATATCTCAACAAAGGCAGCTTCATTCCAGGCTGGTACAGGTTCAGACGGCGTTGCAGCTCTTGCAGCACGTACAAAGTACTCAATCGCTTACATCGAAACAGGCTTCATTACAGCTAACCCAGCTCTCAAGGCTGCAGTTGTTATCAACAACGCTGGAAAGACTGTTTCACCAGATGTAACAGGTGCTCAGGCAATGTTCGCAGTATCAACTCTTGATAACGCAACTGGCCTCATCGCATGGAACTACAAGACAACTGATGCAGATGCTTACCCATTCACTGCGGGTACATATGCAATGGTTAAGTCAAACTACGGTAAGGCTGATCTTGCAGCAGCAGTTAAGCGCCAAGTTGAATACATGGCATTTGAATGCTCAACCAAGGTCACAACAGAAGGAATGATTCCAATTACTAAGACTTCAAACCTTGGTAAAGCAATCCTTTCTCTCACAGCAAAGATTGCATAGCGCATCTAGCTACATTCTCTAAGTAAAAGAGCCCGGGCCAGCAATGGTCCGGGCTCTTTGCTTTTAACTTGGTGTGCCCTTCTTGTGGGCACAATTGACAAGCAATGTGTGCCCGGCTGGAATCGAACCAGCGACCTACCGCTTAGAAGGCGGTTGCTCTATCCGACTGAGCTACGGGCACATGTGATGAAGAACTGCGATTGCGGAGTAAGTCTACCGAAGCATTGACGGGTAGAGTCTCGCCTTATGGCTGAGTTCATTTACACGATGAAGAAGGCGCGTAAAGCGCATGGCGAGAAGGTAATTCTCGACGACGTAACTTTGATGTTCTTGCCTGGCGCAAAGATCGGTGTTGTCGGCCCTAACGGTGCGGGTAAATCAACAGTCCTTCAGATCATGGCTGGTTTGCAACAGCCTTCAAATGGTGAGGCTTATCTATCACCTGGATACACCGTTGGAATTCTTTTGCAGGAACCACATTTAAATGAAGAGAAAACAGTTCTTGAAAATGTGCAAGAAGGCGTGGCTGAAACCATGGAGATGGTGCGCCGCTTCAATGAGATATCTGAAGAGATGGCAAACCCGGATGCTGATTACGACAAGTTGTTATCTGAAATGGGCGAGCTGCAAGAACAACTCGATCACCGCAATGCATGGGAACTCGATTCGCAACTAGAACAAGCGATGGATGCCCTGCGCTGCCCACCAGGAGATGCCGATGTAAAGGTCTTATCTGGCGGAGAAAAGCGTCGCGTGGCCTTATGTAAGTTGCTTCTTGAAGCACCAGATCTATTACTTCTCGATGAACCTACTAACCACTTGGATGCCGAATCTGTCTTGTGGCTTGAACAACACCTCAGTAAGTATCCAGGCACAGTTGTTGCGATTACGCACGATAGATACTTCTTGGACAACGTTGCGCAGTGGATCCTTGAACTCGACCGCGGTCGCGCATATCCATATGAAGGAAATTACTCAACATATCTTGAGACAAAAGCTGCACGCTTAAAGGTTGAAGGCCAGAAAGATGCAAAGCGCGCAAAGCGTTTATCTGAAGAACTCGATTGGGTTCGACAGAATGCAAAGGGTCGCCAGACAAAGTCAAAGGCTCGTCTTGCTCGCTATGAAGAGATGGCAGCTGAAGCAGACAAGATGCGTAAGTTGGACTTTGATGAAATTCAGATTCCACCTGGCCCACGTCTTGGAAATGTTGTTGTGGAAGTCGAACATCTTGTAAAGGGTTTTGGCGATCGCGTACTCATTGATGATCTCTCATTTACCTTGCCACGCAACGGAATTATCGGAGTCATTGGGCCCAACGGCGCCGGTAAGACAACTCTCTTTAAGACAATTTTAGGTATGGAGACTCCAGATTCTGGAACCGTCAAGATTGGCGAAACAGTAAAAATTTCCTATGTCGATCAGTCACGTGGTGGCATCGATCCGAAGAAGTCACTCTTTGAAGTTGTCTCCGATGGTCTTGATTTTATGAAGGTCGGACAAGTAGAAATGCCATCGCGTGCATACGTTGCAGCATTTGGTTTTAAAGGTCCTGATCAACAGAAGCCTGCAGGAGTTCTCTCTGGCGGAGAACGTAACCGCCTGAACTTGGCGCTGACGCTGAAGCAAGGTGGAAACTTATTGCTCCTGGATGAGCCAACGAATGACCTTGATGTTGAAACTCTAGGTTCTCTTGAAAATGCCTTACTCGAATTTCCCGGCTGCGCCGTAGTGATCTCCCACGATCGCTGGTTCTTGGACCGCGTGACTACGCATATCTTGGCGTACGAGGGTGATTCAAAGTGGTTCTGGTTTGAAGGAAACTTTGAATCCTATGAAGAGAACAAGATTGCACGTCTGGGTGCAGATGCAGCTCGTCCGCATCGTGCAACGTATCGAAAGCTGACACGTTAATGATCTTTACCGATAAACAATTTGTTCGCTGGGATGACCTCGATGCAATGGGTCATGTCAATAATGCGAGGTATCTGACCTATATTCAAGAGTCGCGATTCTTATGGTTTCCCACTGCTGAAATGGTCGTAGCTCGCGCAGAGGTAGATTTCCTCGAACCGATTTACGAGGGTGGTCGTTACTTCAATGTATCTCTCTGGGTCGAAGCTATTGGCAACTCTTCATTCACTCTTGCCTATGAAGTCAGCGGTGATGACGGCGTTGTTCACGCAAGAGTAAAGACTGTGCAGGTTGCAGTAGCGATGGATTCCAGAAAGTCTCGGCCGCTTACTGATGCAGAACGCGAGTTCCTCAACAAATATGTTAAGGTCTAAGTAATGGCTAAGCAGAAGATCCATCCGGGGTGGATTGCAGTAACAGTTACCTTCTTTACCTTGATGGCCTCTGCTGGATATCGATCAGCGCCTTCTGTTCTGATTGTTCCTCTCGAGGTTGCATTTGGTTGGTCACGTTCTCAGATCGCATTTGCAGTATCGATTAACGTACTTCTCTTTGGTTTGGTTGCTCCTTTTGCTGCAGCGTTGATGGAGCGATTTACAGTTCGTAAAGTTGTGATGTCAGCTCTGGCGCTTGTCTCACTCAGTTCAACGTCGACAATCTTTATGACTCAGCCATGGCACTTATGGTTGTTGTGGGGTCTAGGCGTCGGTGTTGGTGCAGGTTCCATGGCGCTCGTCTTTGCAGCAACAATTGCAAACCGCTGGTTTATCGCACGTAAAGGAATTGTTGTTGGTGCCCTCACCGCAGCCACTGCAAGTGGTCAGCTTGTATTTCTGCCCTTGCTCTCGCACTTCGCCATTAGCTATGGATGGAAGAGCGTCTCATTAACTGTCGGTGGCGCATCTGCGCTGATCATTCCTTTTATCTTCCTATTCCTCAAAGAAAAACCCGAGTTACTAGGACTTGCACCTTACGGAGCACCTGTTGGTTGGCAACCACCTCCACCTAATGAAATGTCAGCAGGAAAGATTGCAATCGACACGTTGACGAAATCATCGAAGTCGAGAGATTTCTGGATTCTCTTTGGAACATTCTTTGTCTGCGGGCTTTCGACAAATGGCCTTATTGGTACTCACTTTATTCCTGCCGCACACGATCATGGAATGGGCGAGACAGTTGCAGCAAGTTTGCTTGCACTAGTTGGTGTATTCGATGTTATCGGAACTATCTTCTCGGGCTGGCTTACAGACCGTATGGATCCACGAAAGTTGCTCTTCTTCTATTACGGTCTTCGAGGGCTATCACTCTTTCTCTTGCCATCAATACTCTTTAGCACTCTGCACCCATCAACACTTGTCTTCATTATTTTCTACGGACTCGATTGGGTTGCAACAGTTCCTCCGACAATCATGCTCTGCCGCGCAATTCTTGGCCCACAACGAGCGACAGTTGTATATGGATGGGTCTTTGTCGGCCATCAAATTGGCGCATCGGTCGCAGCTATAGGCGCTGCGCTGCTTCGAGTGAAGTTAGGTGATTACGCACTTGCGTTCTATATCTCAGCCACAATGTGTCTTGTTGCATCCCTTGCAGTGCTACAAATAGGTAAGGGAAAGACAACCGCAGAAGTTCGAGGTTAATGTGGAGCGCGATACAACCAATTACTACGAGCTCTTTGGGGGAGAAGCATTTTTCTCTGATCTGGTCTCGCAGTTCTATGCCCACGTTGCTACCAATGAAATCTTGCGCCCGATGTATCCCGAATCAGATATGAAGGGCGCAGCGCACCGCCTGAAAATGTTCCTTGAACAATATTGGGGTGGGCCAACGACATATCAAGAAGAGCGCGGACACCCACGACTTCGCATGCGCCATGCTGGCTTTCATATCAATCCTGCAGCCAAAGAGGCGTGGTTATCGTGCATGAAGGCGGCAGTAGACGGAGTCGAGATGGATGATGCCAATAGAGAGAAGTTATGGCGTTATTTAGAAGGCGCAGCTCTGCACCTAGTTAACCAACTGGATTAACGCTTCTGGGATTTATTTCCCACAACAAGGATTTCACCGTTGCGGATATACCAGAGCACATTCTTCTTATCGCGCACCTGAGTAATACGAAGTCCAACGCGTTCGACCTTACCTTCAACTTCTTGTACTTTTACATCATCGCCTACGCCATATTGATCTTCAATTAGCATGAAGATTCCTGAAAGAATATCGCGCACCATTGTCTGCGCACCGAGACCCAGCGCAACGCCAATCACACCAGCAGATGCGATGACTGGGCCTAGATTGAAACCGAATTCTCCCAAGATCATTCCGATTGCAATGATCCAGATGACTGCGTTAAATGTTGAACTAAAGACAGTTCCAATAGTGCGAGCACGTTCTGCTTGACGCTTTGCAGTTCCAGGGCCTGGTTTTAAGTCAGCGCTAGCAAGACGAGTGATGGCGCGATCAATTGCGCGATGGCCCACTAAATGGCTGATGAGAGCGGCAAGGAAGATGACCAGGACTCGAAGTGGGGCTCCATTGAACCAATCCCAGATTGCCCGCGTATGTTCGCTCATAGGCGATAAGGGTAGTGAAATCTTTATCTAAATTTCACCACGAAATACCCCTCAAGGGCTCTGTTTTGAGGCAATATAACCCAATCAACGCGAGCCACGCGTTGGAACCGAGGTAAGAATGAACCGGACGCTGGTGCTCAACGCCACTTATGAACCGCTGGGTGTTGTCACAGATCGTCGCGCGCTTATTTTGGTTCTTAATAATCGAGCAACGATGATTGAATCATCTGGCACCGTTCTTCACTTTGCTACAGGACAACTCGATCTTCCATCAGTTATTCGTCTCAATAAATTTGTAAAGATTCCTTATCGCCATGCTGTTCCACTTTCACGTCGTGCCATATTTGCTCGCGACGGTGGGCGCTGTGTGTATTGCAATGCAACAGCGACATCTATCGACCATGTGATTCCACGCTCTCGTGGTGGCGGTCACAATTGGGAGAATGTCGTCAGTGCATGCCATAAGTGCAATCACTTGAAAGCTGATAAACCGCTGAAAGAACTTGGATGGCGCCTTCGTTCACTTCCTCGCGAACCAGTGGGTGCTGCGTGGAGAATTCTTGGCACAGGTCGTACCGAAACCAGATGGTTGCAATACCTTGAACCATTTGGCGTCTCTGCTGCCACTGCATAGACTGCGCGCATGATCACGCATCTTTCTCAGGTCGCACTTCTTTCAGGAAAAATCAACCAAGAGCCTGGTGCGATGCCCGGCGAGGGTCTTACCGCGCTTCAGACATTTACCTACTTTGTTGCAGCGCCCATCGGATTATTTCTTATCATTTCAATTACCGTGTGGGCCTTCACAGGTAAGAAGAAGAGCACACGCTCAGCTTCAGTAATTACAACTATCGAATAATTACTTATCTGCGGCGCGTGCTTTGAGAGCACGAGCTAGAGCATCGCGACCTTCAGTCACTGAACGACGAAGTGCATGTGATGCATCTTTGCCTGTGACATCTAGCCAGTGCTGAGACTTCTTCACAGTTTCGTCGC
>CAIPLJ010000119.1 GCA_903865885.1 uncultured Actinomycetes bacterium
AGAGATGCATGAGCGATATTAGATCCAACATCTGATGGCTTAGGCATTCCATTACTAAAGTGAGTAATCAGCTTTGCACCTGCTGCAAATGCTGCATCCGTAGTTGCGGCATCAGCTTGCGAATGTCCCAGCGCGACAGTGACTCCACGAGATGTTAAGTACTCAACCGCTGCGATTCCGCCTTCGAGTTCAGGAGCAAGTGTCACCATGGAGATAGAGCCTTGACCCGCATCAAGAAGTGCAGAAAGTTCATCAATCGAAGGTGAACGTAAGAGTGAAGGCTCATGTGCGCCGCACCGTGCATGAGAAAGATATGGACCTTCTAAGTGAATTCCTTCGAATACTCCGGCGTTCACCATTGGGACTAATCGAAGAATTTGCTCTTCAAGAATTCCAATTGGTTCGGTGACAAGTGATGCAATGTGGGTAGTTGTGCCATGCGAAAGGTGGGTATTGCGTGCTGCAGCAACGTTTTCAGGGGAGAGATCTGAGAAATAAAAACCAGCCCCGCCGTGTGAGTGGATATCCACAAAGCCTGGAATCAGCGTTCCAGAGTGCGAAGAATCAGGTGTTTCTGAACAGTTCAGAGTGATTGCAGTGATGACTCCATCGGCTGCTTTGATGCAAACCATCTCTTGCAACTTTCCATCGACAACGGCAGATGATCCGTGGATATGCATTACTTAGCAGCCTTTACGAGATCAAATGCCAACATTGCACAGCCGATAGTGCCTGCCTTTGCACCGTAATGCGCAATCTCAAGACGAGGTTTGCGCTGGAAGGTAAGAGTTGAATCTAAGTAATCTCTAATTGGTTTAAGGAAAGTTTCTCCTGCATTAGATAATCCACCACCGAAGACAATAACTTCTGGCGCAAGGATGGTGATCAAGGTTTCGCATGCTCGCGCCATCGCAGCGGTTGCGTCGTTCCACACTTGAGTCGCCACTGCATCACCTGCGGTAACTAACCTATAAATTTCTTCGGTAGTTGTTCCGGTTTTTCCACTTTGTGCCTCGTACGCTTTGCTGATTGCAAGAGTTGATGATGCAGCTTCTAAACAGCCACTCTTCCCACAAACACATGGATATTTTCCATTGACATCAATGTGGCCGATTTCGCCAGCGAAACCTTCGGCAGATCGAATCTCACCATCAATAATTAACGCAGCAGCGATACCGGTGCCAACTGGAATAAAGATTGCATTGCGGGCACCCTTAGCTGCACCGTTTCGCATTTCAGCAACTGCGGCAGTGCGAACATCATGGCTAAATGCAACAGGAATATTGATTGCCGCATGGAGTAAATCTCGAATAGGAAGGTTATTCCACTGAAGATTTCCAGACCACCGCGAAGTACCAGCGGGCTCATCGAGAGCGCCAGGCACTACTAATCCGACTGCAGAAATGCTCTGTTGCTTTGCAAATTCAAGGACGATTGCGGCAATAGTTTTTACTGTTTCTGCGCCAGTGGAATCTGCTTTAGGTGTGGGCGCAGTTGTAGTTGCAATGACGTTGAAATCAGAGTCCACAAGTGCGCTCTTGATCTCGGTTCCGCCAACATCTACTGCGACTACATAGCTCACAGAGATAAGTGTAATTACTTATCGAGAATGATGGAGCGTGCTAGACCGCGTGGGTTATCGGCATCTACGCCACGCTTCTTGGCGATTGCGATTGCAACGCGCTGAGCACGGATGAGATGAGCCATTGGGTCAAGAGTGCTTGATTCGAAGAGTGCGCCCGTTGATTTGATATCGCGCACTAAGTCTGGAGAGATTTCACCGAATGCCCATACTGCGCGACCTGGTTGTGAAATCGATAGAGGACCGTGGCGGTAATCAAGTGCAGGATATGCCTCAGCCCAGAACTGTGATGATTCACGGGTCTTTAGTGCTGCTTCGTGCGCAAGGCCGATAGTCCAGCCGCGACCCAAGAAGGTAATCTGTTCAACTTCTACGAGCGCAGAGATATCGCTCGCGAGCGCTTCTTCTGCATCCTTGATAATTGAGTTGAGATCAAATCCGAGGTGAGCACGAAGTAATCCAAGTGCTGCAGTCGCCCAACGAGTTTGTAGCACTGATTGTTCATCAGCAAAATCCATAATGATTGTCTCGGTTGCACGATCTTCAACAGGTGAATTATGAATCGCTGTAAGGACTACAGATGGTGTCTTAATCTTTCCAAGAAGTTCGACTATTTCAGTAGTTGTTCCAGAGCGAGAGATTGATACAACGCGGTCATATTTGCGGTTGTAATTAAATTCAGAGCCGGCATAGACATCGGTCTCGCCATGGCCTGCCGCCTCACGTAATGAGGCATATGCCATCGACATAAACCATGAGCTTCCGCAGCCAACGACGGCAACGCGCTCGCCCTTCTGGGGGAGCTTACTAAAGACGCTTGGGGCGAATTCGGCTACTTGGCGCCAGATCTGGGGCTGGGAGGCGATTTCGGCATCTGCGTGCTGGGCGAGGATCATGGCGCAACCGTAGGCGTAGCCAACCCCAAAAGTCAAGAATTTTGCACAATAATGTCGTTATTGAGTCGTTATCAAACAGTTACCTGCAAATCCTTGATTTACCCCTCTGAAGGTGGTCGACTACCTCTAACGAAACCCCAG